>JBJKPL010000267.1:0-19929 GCA_046706345.1 Candidatus Sulfidibacterium sp. | reverse complement strand
TGTCTTCCGGGCCAGTTCCAGTATTTCCCTCATCACCCGTGTTTTTACTTTTTCCGCCTCTGATTCCGGGATCTCTCGGATGGTTTTTTCCACTTCCCGGTTGGCATTGCGAATGATTTGCAGCGCTTCTTCCCGGGCTTGTTCCAGGAGTTGTTTTTTGTGGCTTTTTATTTCAGATGAAAGTGTTTCATAATTATTTTTCAGCTCCTGTAATTGTTTTTGTTCGGTTTCCAGTGCCGATTGTTTTTCGGCAATTCGCAATTTTTCTGTTTCCAGTTCCTGCAGTTGCTGGTCGAAGCGCAGGTGCTTGACGCCGGATTTCTTCTTGGCCCGGTTCAGGACATAATTCGGGAATCCGGTTTTATGCGCAATCTCAAAAGCAAACGAACTTCCCGGCTGGCCGATCTTCAAAATATACAGGGGCCTGAGTTCTTTCACGTCGAACAACATGGCCCCGTTGACAAGATGCGCCATGCGTTCGGCAGCGAGTTTGAGATTGCTGTAGTGCGTGGTGATGACGCCATAGGTCCCTTTTTTCTCAAACTGCTCGAGGGCTGCTTCCGCGATGGCTCCTCCCAGCTGAGGCTCGGTGCCTGTGCCGAATTCATCGATCAGGATGAGGCTCTTTTCTCCGGAATGGCGCAAAAAATGTTTCAGATTCAGCAAATGTGAACTGTAGGTACTCAGGTCGTTTTCCAACGATTGTTCGTCGCCGATATCGATGAAAATATGGTCGAAAATAAAGAAAATACTGTCCGGCGAAGCCGGAACGGGCAGGCCACATTGCAGCATATACTGCAACATGCCGGTGGTTTTCAAACAAACAGATTTCCCGCCGGCATTGGGACCCGAGATCACAAGGATCCTTTGCTCCGGATTCAGCTCCAAATCCAGAGGGATGACTTCTTTCCCGCTGTTTTGATGTGAAAGATATAAGAGCGGGTGAACGGCTTTTCGCAACATGAGGTTCTGTTCTTCCGAGATCACCGGTTTGGTAGCCCTGATCTTCAATGAAAACAGTGCCTTGGCACGAATAAAATCGATCAACCCGAGGAAACGGTAAATTCCACTAACCGAATCCAGGTGGGTGCGCAGCCGGTCGGTAAAGCGGGTCAGGATCCGGATGATCTCGCGCCGTTCTTCACTTTCCAACTCTGTAATTTCATTGCTCACTTCGAACGAACCCAGCGGTTCCATGAAAACAGTTTGTCCGGTAGCGGATTCATCCTGAATAAATCCTTTAAATGCCCTTTTGTCGGAAGACTTGATGGGGATCACAGCCCGACCGTTCCTTACGGTGATTTCCGCATTGTCGGGCACCCATCCCGAATCGCGGGCAAACAAAAAAGCCTTGCGGGTCTCACGCATCAGTTCGGTTTGTTTGGACCTTAGTTGTTGCCTTACCGAAGCCAGCTTTTCCGAAGCGCTGTCGCGGATATTGCCTTTGTTGTCCATGATCATTAAGGCAGATTCGTAAAGTTCTTTCGGAAAAAGGATCTCGGAAGCCAGTAACTTTAATTGGGGTAGCGCTTCCTCTTCCTGCCCTTTCAGAAATAGGAAAATATCATTCAGGATCCTCAGGGCTTCGGTCAGGTTGAACAGCGATTCCTGTTGAATATACGATCCGGCAGGAGCCAGCTGCGACAGCTCGGGTCGCAGATCTACACATTGGATGGCCGGAAAACCCTGCCCCGTCTGCAGAATGTGCATGAATTCCATGGACTGATCCAGCATCCGGACAAGGAGATGTCTTTGGGTGGAAAAACGCATCCTGGTGACATAAGATCGTCCCATCTCGCTGACACACTCAGCATCGATCAGCTTCCGGATCTGATCAAAATCAATTTTCTGTTCGAAATTCGAAGGATATATCATCCTTGCAAAATTAAACAAATGAAGGTTTATTGAACCCTGTCTGCAGAAGCAAATTATCGGGTCCTTCAAAAGAAAATATCGGGGTGCCGAAGAGGTTTTATTTTGAAAGTTTGTGCTCCAGTGCTGCTTTCACAAAACCCACGAACAACGGATGCGGTTCTTTCACCGTGCTGCTGTATTCCGGGTGAAACTGAACCCCCACGAACCAGGGATGGTCTTTGATCTCGATGATCTCCACCAGATCCTTTTCGGGATTGATTCCTGCCAGACGCACGCCATTCTCTTCGAATGCTTTGCGGTATTCGTTGTTGAATTCATAACGGTGACGGTGGCGCTCGTGGATCAGCTCTTTTTGATAGGCCTGATAGGCAAGCGATTCCGGATCCAGTTTGCACTGATAGGATCCCAGCCGCATGGTGCCGCCCATGTTGTCTATGTTCTTTTGTTCGTCCATCAGGTCGATGACCGGATAGGGTGTTTTGGGGTCTATTTCGGTGGAATGGGCACCCTGCAGCTTCAGGACATTGCGTGAAAATTCGATGGCTGCACATTGCATTCCGAGACAGATTCCCAGGAACGGGATCTTATTTTCACGGGCATAGCGGATGGCTTCGATCTTTCCTTCAATCCCGCGGCTGCCGAATCCCGGAGCCACCAATATGCCGTCCAGCCCCTTCATTTTGGAAGCCACATTTTTCGACGTCACCCCTTCTGACTGGAACAGCTTGATGTTAACTTTGGCCTGGTTGGCAGCGCCACCATGAATGAACGACTCGTTGATGGACTTGTAAGCATCTTTCAGCTCCGTATATTTTCCTACCAGCCCAATGGTGACTTCCTCCTTCGGGTTTTTCAGGTTGTTGACGAACTTCCTCCAGTTGTCGAGATCGACTTTCTCCGGAATCGGGGTTTGGGTCTTTTTCAATACTTCCAGATCCAGACCTTCTTCCAGCATCAGCAGCGGTACCTCGTAGATGGTTTCCGCATCGCGGGACTCGATGACCGCGGTGGGCGCCACGTTACAGAACTGGGCGATTTTTTGTTTCACGCCTTCGTACAACGGATGTTCCGTCCGGGCGACGATAATGTCGGGCTGAACACCTTGTTCCAGCAGGCTCTTTACCGAGTGCTGGGTGGGTTTTGTTTTTAATTCTCCGGCAGATTTCAGGAAAGGTACCAGCGTCAGGTGGATGACCACCACGCGCGGACCCAGCTCCCATTTCATCTGACGGACGGTTTCGATGAATGGAAAGGACTCAATGTCACCGACGGTACCCCCGATTTCCGTGATCACAAAATCATATTTTCCTGTCTGCCCCAAAAGCCGGATGCTGCGTTTGATCTCATCCGTGATGTGCGGGATCACCTGGACCGTTGTCCCAAGGTATTCTCCCTTGCGTTCTTTGGTGATGACGTTTTGATAGATCCTTCCGGTGGTCACATTGTTGGCCTGTGAGGTCCGGGTGTTCGAAAACCTTTCATAATGGCCAAGGTCGAGGTCGGTTTCCGCTCCGTCTTCCGTCACATAACATTCTCCGTGCTCATAAGGGTTGAGCGTTCCCGGGTCGATATTGATATAGGGATCCAGTTTCTGGATGGTGACACTGAAACCCCTCGCCAGAAGAAGCTTTGCCAGTGATGAAGAAATGATTCCTTTTCCAAGTGAAGATGAAACACCTCCGGTAACAAAGATGTATTTTACATGCTGATCCATACTGCCGGTGAATTAAAATGCAAAGAAACAATTTTTATGGAAAAGGGCAGGCCTGCGACGGTTGAAAATTTTCCGCGGGAGCAAAAAAATTAAAAAAAAGGAATCAGGGGCCTGTCTAAGGCCCCTGATTCAAAAATAATTACAAAACACCAATGACTCTTAATAATAGGTGGGATGCAAAACCCCGGCAATCAACTTGGCCACCCGGATCACCTGCAGGGTGTAACCAAATTCATTGTCATACCACACGTAGAGGACAACATTTTTCTTGTCGCTGGAAATGAGGGTGGCCGGGCTGTCAAAAATTGCCGTGGCCGACTCTCCGATAAAGTCGGAAGAAACGGCATCGCCGGAGGTGGAATATTTGATCTGTTGCACGAGTTCTCCTTCCAGTGCGGCTTTCCGCATAAGCTCATTCACTTCCTCTACCGTTGTTTCGCGTTTCAACGTCAGCGAAAGGATCACCAGCGAGACATTGGGCGTGGGTACCCGGATGGCGTTTCCGGTGAGTTTTCCTTTTAAGCTGGGAATGGCTTTGGCCACGGCGCTGGCAGCGCCGGTTTCGGTGATCACCAGGTTGAGCGGTGCCGAACGTCCCCGGCGGTATTTGCTGTGATAATTGTCCAGCAGATTCTGGTCGTTGGTATAGGAATGCACCGTTTCGATGTGTCCTTTTTCAATTCCCAGTGCGGTCTCGATCAGGTGGAGGATGGGTGTGGCGGCATTGGTGGTACAGGAAGCGGCCGAAAAGATCTTTTCCGAACTCACGTCGATGCCTTTTTCATTAACCCCGAAAACGATGTTGGGAATGTCGCCTTTTCCCGGTGCCGTCAGCAGCACCTTGTCGATGCCTTTGGCTTTCAAATGCCGGCTCAGCCCTTCCCGGTCACGGAAAACACCGGTATTGTCAATGAGGATGGCGTCCTTGATCCCGTATTCGGTGTAGTCGATGTCTTCCGGTTCGTTAGCTGCCAGCACCAGCACTTTATGTCCGTTGATGTAAATGGTTTTGTCATCCAGGTTTTCAATGGCCACACCCCTAAAGGGACCATGGACCGAGTCGTGGCGGAACAGGGAAGCCCGTTTTGCGATGTGAAGGTCATCGTTGCCGCGGGTCACGATGGCGCGTACACGCAGCTGCTTGCCGTTACCCTGGATGATGAGCTGCCGTGCCAGCAACCGTCCGATACGTCCGAAGCCGTATAGGATGACATCCCGTGGTTTACAGACCGGGTGTTTTTTTTCTACCAGGTGCTTTAATTTAAAGGCGATGAAATCCTCTTCATCCACAAAGTTGGCCTGCTCTTCTGTCCACTCCTGGTTCAGCCTGCCGATGTCGATGGTCGAAGGACCCAGGTTGCCCCTCAGGATCGCTTTGGAAAGTTTCAGGGAATCTTTGATCTTTAAGGGTTTGTCGATAATGTTTTCCGCATAGGAATGCCGGTAAAGGATTACGCTCGCACTCCGGTCGATCAATTGATCCCGGAAGAGCACAAGCTCAATACTTTTGTCATAAAACAGTTTGTAAACCACGCTGATGAACTCGTTGGCCACTTTTTCCTGATATGACCAATCGTTCAGTGAGAGCTCGTAGCTCCCATTCATGTCTTTTTTGGGTACCATTGTCCATTTTTTAAAGAGATGAGAAAAAAATAAATTTAGAAATAAGCTGTCCGGCAAATATAAAAAAAAGGCAAATGTTCTTACGAAATTTGCCTTTTAAACATAAATAATTAAAAAAAGACGGGTTCCCGCTAGGGGAGCTTTATTATTGATAATGAATAGGTTTATTTTTTCACAATGTTTCCTTTTTACCCCAGATAAGCCTTCAGCAGCTTGCTCCGGGAGGTATGTCTCAGACGGCGAATGGCCTTTTCTTTGATCTGCCTTACCCGCTCCCGGGTGAGGTCGAATTTGGCGCCGATCTCTTCCAGCGTCAGACCATGGGCCATGCCGATTCCGTAATAAAGATTGATGACGTCGCGTTCCTTTTCACTCAGGGTGGCCAGTGACCGGTCGATTTCCCTCCTCAGGGACTCGCGCATGAGTTCCTCGTCGGTGTCGGCGGAATCATTGGGGACAAAAACATCAATCAACGACGTTTCTTCATCCGAAACCAACGGGGCATCCATCGATACGTACCGGGTGGTGATCTTCAGGGCCGAGTCGATCTTGTTTTCGGAAACATCCATTTCCTGTGCAATCTCGTCGGTGGACGGCGGCCTTTGATATTCCTGTTCCAGCTTGGAACTGGCTTTTTTGATCTTATTCAGCGAACCCACCTGATTCAGGGGCAGCCGAACAATCCGCGACTGCTCTGCCAGCGCCTGCAAAATGGACTGACGGATCCACCAAACGGCATAAGAAATAAATTTAAAACCCCTGGTTTCGTCAAATCTGCGTGCGGCTTTGATCAGCCCTAGGTTGCCCTCGTTGATGAGGTCAGGAAGTGAAAGTCCCTGATTCTGATATTGTTTTGCCACGGAAACCACAAACCGTAAATTGGCTTTGGTCAGCTTTTCCAATGCTTTTTCATCCCCGGCTTTGATCCGTCGTGCCAACTCCACTTCTTCTTCGGCAGTGATCAATTCTTCCCTGCCGATCTCCTGAAGGTATTTGTCCAGCGAGGCCGTGTTTCTATTGGTAATGGATTTGGATATCTTAAGTTGTCTCATGTCTCTAGTTGTTTAATGATTTCGGCTCTTAACGTTTTCAAAGTTAAAGAGTCATGCAAGTTATTTAAAAAAATTCTAAATTGCAAATTTTTAAAGCATAAATTCAAAAGAAATTTTCATTCCGTTGGGATACATTCCCTGTAAGCGAACCACATTGTTTTGATTCCTGCTCAATTGCAAAGCGGCTTCCAGGTTTTTCTGATTATCCACTTTCCGGTTGTTCACATCCGTGATGAAAAATCCGGAAGAAATACCTACTTTTCTGATGTTTCCGTTATCTCCCACGCGGGTCACCACGATGCCCTGGTGGATGCCCAGTTTACTGGTCTCGCTCGTGGAGGCTTCACGCAGTTCTGCTCCCAGCAAGTGATTGTAAAAAGTTTTTTCCGGCCGAATCAGTCCCAGTGTGCCGTTTTTATTCTTTAACGTAATTTCCAGGCTTTTTGTTTTATTGCCTCTCAAAACAGTTACCCTAATTTTGTTTCCCGGGCTGTACTGACCGAGGATCCCCATAAAACCTGCCAGGCTTTTTACCGGTTGGCCGTTCAGGGCGGTAATGATATCACCGGGTTTCATACCTGCCTGGGCTGCGCCACCGTCCTGGATAACCCCCGCCACGTAAACGCCTTCCAGATCGTCCAGGTGATTTTCCCGGGCAAAGCGGGCGTCAATATCCCGGATCTGGATCCCCATATAACCCCGTTGGATCTCACCATATTTCATCAGGTCGTTCACAACTTTTTTCACCAGGTTCACCGGGATGGCAAAGGAATAACCTTCGTATGCCCCCGTCTGGGAAGCGATGGCGGCATTGATGCCCACCAGCTGTCCCTGAGTGTTTACCAGGGCTCCACCGCTGTTACCCGGATTTACAGCCGCATCGGTTTGAATAAAGGACTCGATGGACGACTGTCCACCCAGCAAATGAATGTCACGGGCTTTGGCACTCACAATGCCCGCAGTGACCGTGGAGGTCAGGTTAAACGGATTGCCTACTGCCAGCACCCATTGCCCGACTTTTAAATCATCGGAGTTCCCGTAGGTAAGGTAGGGCAGGTCTTTGGCGTTGACTTTGATCAAGGCCAGGTCCGTGGAGGGGGAGGTGCCGATGACTTTGGCCACCATTTCTTTTTTATCATTGAAGGTTACCGTGATTTTATTGGCTCCTGCCACCACGTGATTGTTGGTAACGATGTACCCGTCAGGTGAAATGATCACCCCTGAACCGAAAGCAATCAGTTCGCTTCGCTGGCGCGGATAACCATAAAAATAATCCCGTAACGTGCCGAAGAAATCATCATACTGATCGGGCTTCACGCCGATCACCGTTTTGATGTGTACCACGGCATCCACTGATTTGGCTGCCGCCTGGGTAAAATCCAGATTCTTTGGGACAACATAAGAAGCCCCCAGGACCTGGGGCTGCCCAGCCGCCTGGGGTTGCTGAATCTGCGATGCCCGACCGTTGACCGCCTGTGGTCTGAAGAAGTGAAATGCCAAAAACAATATTAAAATCGTTCCTACTGCTGCACCTAAAAAACTCTTTACTACTGTCTTCATGAACTATACATTTTAAGGTTTACATGATTTCCAAAACGTCGAAAAATGTCTTCCACAACCCGATTTATCGTATCTTTGTTGTTTAACGTACTTTCGTTTCATTTGGTTTCTGTAAATATGTTAATGTTTGTTAATCAGTAATTTTCATAAAATTATCTGTTGCAAAAATTAATCCAAAAGGGGACGAAAAAGGGTTTTTTTAACAATTCTTATTACAATGAAAATTAAATTTCATAAATATCAGGCCAACGGAAACGATTTCATCATGCTGGTGGAGACAGATACGGGGATTGTTCTGACGGAAAAACAAATTACCAAACTCTGCGACCGCCATTTTGGCATCGGTGCAGACGGGTTGATGGTGTTGCGGAATTCCGAGGCGTACGATTTTGAAATGCATTATTATAATTCTGACGGCAAAAAAGCGAGTATGTGCGGTAACGGGGGGCGCAGCATTGCCTCACTGGCTTACAACCTGAAATATGCCGGAAAGCGGATGGTTTTCCTGGCCACCGACGGTGTCCACGAAGCCGTGATCGAAAAAGAACTCCTCCCCGGAAGCCTGTATGACGTGTCCCTGAAAATGGTGGATGTGGAAAAGGCGGACCAGACTGCAGATGCAACTTTCCTGAATACCGGGGTGCCGCATTATGTGGAATTTGTGGAAGGCCTTTCCGACCTGGATGTGGTTGCGAGGGGACGTCAAATCCGTTTTGATCCGCGTTTCGGTGCTGAAGGAACCAATGCGAATTTTGTGGAGCTTCATCCCGACCGGATCGAGATCCGGACTTACGAAAGGGGTGTGGAAGACGAAACCTTGTCCTGCGGCACCGGAGTGACTGCCGCTGCCCTTGCCACCTTTCTAAAAACCGGGAAAAAGGGCCTGCCCATTCAGGCCCGGGGTGGTAGCTTTAAAGTGAATTTCGACCAGCAGAACGGCCGCTTTGTGAATGTCTGGCTCCGCGGTCCCGCTGAAAGTGTGTTCATCGGCGAAATCGACCTGTAATTACAAGTCCGGGGAAACCTTACCCATCTTTCCATTCAGGAGTTGTTCCATCTTCTGATCGATGAAGGAGTGCAACGCCAGGACTTCTGCAAAATCCAAATTCCCGGAATTCCTGTACCTCAACCACCGGTAAACCTGCCGGGTTTGCTTGAAAACTTTGGCTGCGTTCCAGGAAAAAGCGCCCGAAAGGGGCAGCGACGCAATATAGATCAGCAAAATCCCGTTCCATCCAATGAAGGAGCCTGCCGCCAGGACCTGGATCAGATAAAATATCGGGAAAAGAAAAAGACTCAAAACGAACTTGAAGGAACTCCGAAACTGCGGGTCCCTGACCTTTTTTGCCGCCATCATGGGCAGATAATAGGGCAGGAAATTATTCAGAAAACCGTAAAGGAACAATGGCGCCGTCACGATCAGAAACAGAAGCCTTCCGGCCAGAGCAACCCCGGAAACCTGTTTCTTTTGCAGTAAGCCGGGGTCCAGTTTCATATCCTTTATCCGGTTTAGAAAGAGACCGGTTTTGAGCGCCAGGGTTGAAAATTCTCCAGGATGGCTTAACTCAAAATCCTCCAGAACGGCAACCACCTGTTTCTGAGCTTTGAATGTGTCGTAAAGACTGCCGGAATCCAGGTCGAGGATCTCACAGACGCGTTTTTTGTAAAGTTTTGACAAACACCAGTAAACAGCATAATGGTCTACACTTTTGATCTCGATCATTAGTGCTCTCATCTTTTCGGAAAGATGCCCGGTCAGCTTGTTCAGAGCCTGCGCAGGGTTTTGCCGGTAGTCTTCGTAATAATCCGATAACGGGATGGGCTCGCCATAAACTACCAAAAGTTCCGACCGGTAACGCTCGTAATGACTGTAGGTGATGCCTACGGGCACAATCTTCATATCCAGGGTATAATCTGTGGCTTCCTCAGCCTGAAAAGCGATCCGGGCAAAGCCTTTTCTCAGACGGCGCAGCCTCCTGAATCCGGCATGATCTCCTTCCGGCATGATGACAAAACCGTTTTTATTCCGGATCACATCCAGGGTTTTCCGGAAGATCTCCTCATTTTTTTTGAGAGATTCGTAGCCGTCGCGGATCCGGTAAACAGGAAGGATTTTCAGAAAATACAACAGACTTGCGATCCATTTCTTCTTAAAAATGTCCGAACGGGCCACAAAAACAAACTGATTTCTGAAAGAAAACTCTATGGCCAGGGCATCCATCAGCGCATTTTGATGGTTAGGGGTAAAAATAAGATGTTCTTTCAGGGGCACCTGTTGCCGGTTGATATAGGTTACCTTCCTGTAAAAGATCGTATCATGCCAGATTTTGACGAAAAATTTGAGCAGGTAAAACCGGTAGGAGAACTTCTCGATGTGTCGAATGCCCATTATTGAACCTCATTATAAGCTTTGGAAAAGATCCTGGGAACAGAACCCGACCAGACAGATGCCAGGGAAAGCCCCGAAATAATATGCCAGATCCCCCACCAGGCCGCAATAATGGCCATGCCACCCAGTTCGAGTTGCGGTGGGAAGATTTTTGGGTTGAAGATCAGCACCAGGGCAAGACCCGAGTTCTGAATTCCCGTTTCAATGGCGAGGGTTTTTTTGTCTTTGAAAGGAAGCCTGAAAATCTTCCCGAAGCTGTAGCCGGTGGTCAGCGCCAGGGCATTGTGAATGAGCACCAGAAAAAAGACATATTTCACATACAGCATGAAATGATGGAAATTCTTTGCAAAAGCAAACACCACTATGGCCACGAAAGCCAGGATGGAAAGTTTTTTGATCGGGCCAATGATCTTTTTTGTCAGACCGGGCCAGTTGTGATTTACGATCAAACCCACCACCAACGGAATGCCGAGAATGACAAAAACCGTCTGGAACATTTGCCAGAAATCAATGTCAATGGGCCGGACCAGTTGAGAAGCATTGGCGTGTTCCAGAATGCTGGTGTAGAGTTTTCCGTAAAAGGCAAAATTCAAAGGTGTCATGAATACAGCCGTCAGGGTGGAAACTGCGGTCAGACTCACCGAAAGGGCGACATTGGCTTTGGCAAGAGAGGAAATAAAATTGCTGATGTTGCCTCCCGGACAGGCGGCCACCAGGATCATGCCCAGGCCCAGTGTGGGCGTAATATAATCTTTCAGCAGTACCACCAGCAAAAAAGTGATGAGCGGAAGGCCGAAAAGCTGGGAAATGACCCCGACAATAGCCGATTTTGGCTTGAAGAACAGATCCCTGAAATGTTCAACTTTAATGTTCAGCGCCACGCCAAACATGACAAAAGCCAGCGTGAGATTTAACATATGCAGGCTGGCGGGGCTGAAATTCAATCTGACATGGTCCAGGAGCTGTAAATCATGCATAAGTGATCCTCTTTAGAAACTGCATAGGTAAGGAAATCTTTTGAAACCCGCAAGGGTTTAATTTAAAATGGCTTGGGTAAAAATATGCCTTGGATTATTCGTAACGCACAGGAGACCGGACCTGCTGTTTGTAATTTTCGTAATCCCGGTCGGCTTTCTGGATGTGTTCCGTCCACCAATTTTTGATAAAAACCACCATATTTTCGGGCTTGAAATGGTCCGTTCGGGTGAAAACCACGTTAAACATGGAAACCTCGTAAATGTATTCCATATGAAAATGCCGGTGCTGGCTGAGTTTGGGATAGGAAAAATTTTTCATGTAATTTTCCTCTTTCCGAAAATGATATAATGCATAATTGGTCATCTCATTCAGGAATTTTGCACAGTCTTCCCGGTTACTGCCGCGATCAATCATGTCAATAAGACCATTATAGATGTCAAGAATTTCTTTGTGATCCGTATCGATATCAGCATTGCCAATGGAAAGCGTTTGACTCCAGTTTATTTTTTCCAGTTTCATAACGATGGGATTTGAGAGCCGGTTAAGAAAACTTTTTAAGTCACCAGCTTAAAATAGGTAAAATTGTTATAACAGCAATCCGAAATACAGGCTCATATTTTGTGGATCAGGCCTTTCACCGAATTACCGAATATAAATTGCCACAAATTCCGCAGACAAGGACTTTCCCGCCTTCAGAAAGAGCGTATCTCCCTTCCGGGAAAACCGATCAGCCTTTTGGAGCAGTTCCTGAAATGCTTGTTGATAGGGAGCGTCCAGGCAGGCCATTTTAGTAGAAACCAGACCCGAAAAACCAAAACGGTGTCCGGAGAAATGGCGGTAGGAACCGGAAATCAGATTGCATCCGTCGCTGCCGCTTACCCGGTTATGCGGCATGAATATTAAATTTGGGATCCTACGCAGATGGTCGTAAAATGCGATCTTTTGCCCGTTCAACAAAATCAGTCGCCACGTTTTTCCGGTGATCGAATCAGGATGTGAGATCCTGCGGAACTCAAAAGTCCCCGGTGGCAATGGGCCTTGAAAAGGCCTCCCTTCGGCATCCAGCCCGATCAACCGGGCTCCTTTTATCTGAAAATGATTTGGGACAAGTTGGATCCCGTCTTCCTTTAATAGGGTGATCTTTTGATGGGACCCGTCCCAATGATATCGGCCTTTGGCCAAAAGCACGGCGTCACCTTTTCCCAAATACCGGGCTGCGGTTTCATAGGTCGAATCTGGGTTCAGTCGGACCTCGGCCAGGATGCCGCTGCAATCGGCACAGGGAAGTCTGCCCACATACACACCTGCCCGCCCTGCCTGACTTTTCCCTTGTCGGGGAGTCCGTGAACTTTGTGAAGGCAAGCCTTCGGCGCGGAAACTTTCTGCCGACCGGAACATGTTGGTTTTATAAAAATCCCCGGAAGGTTGAATTTTTGCACCGGAAAGTTGCTGCAGTTCGAGCACCAGGCTCCAGTAAAAGGCCTGGGCGCTGTATTTGAAGTTCAAAAGGCCATGACGTCCCATGATCCGTTTCAAAAACACGTTGCTCCCGGAAAACGGATTGGCCCGGAACCAATAGAAGGAAGGCATGTCTTTCAGAATACTTCCGTAAGTGAAGGTAAAATCCACCGGCTGATTCAGTCGGTACAAAGAACTCAGAAGAATGATCTGTTCCAAGCGGTTATGGGAAACTTTCAGCTCACTTTTTAAATCGGCAACGATTTTCGGGATGAGCTCGTTCAACTCAGGATTGTCGGCAACCAAGATCAGGCGGGACAGGTGATACAGGATTACCGGAGTTTGCTGATAATGGGAAGAAACGAGATAGCCATATTTCATGATGTCGTTGTCTTCTACCATCCGACTGATCAATCGGATGGTCCGATAATCGGTGCTGTCCAGTGGCAGGTGTTTTTGGTAAACAAACAGCAGGACATTCGACATCACGCAGATATCCAGATCCTGTTTCATCCGGTGGGCAAACCAGGTACGATACGCCTTGCTGCGCCGGTATCTTTGAAATGTCGATCGGACTTTTTCAGGAGACCGCGTCTGTTGTTCCATTTCATGTTTCACGGCTTCATTCAAACTGTCGGGGGTGTGCTGGGTCAGATAAAGAAAACTGACATCATCCAGGTCGTCGGCCAGACGGAAGCGTTTCTTTTTCGACAAAGCGGGGAATCCCGGAAACGGACGATCGGGATGCGTCTGATAAAAATTATAGGTGGGCCCTCCCTGCCGGTTTTTATAATACGGATACGTTCGCAGTGCACGTGCCTCCATCGTGTCGATCAATGTTTTGCCCTCCGCGGCAAAAGAACTCCGGAGCGATTGTAGGGTGTAGACGGTAAGGGCCGTGAAAAAGATGTTGTTGTCTTCGTGTGTCTTCCGGCGGTTTTCGAAACGGATCCGGGTGGGAAACAAGCCTTTGCGGTAAAAAGCCGTTCCTCGCGACTGAAGGGAATCTATTTTCTGCAGAATGTGAAAATCCTGTGGATAAACGGAATCCGATATCAGGATAGCGATCAGCACAAGCCAGAGCTTCAGGAAAAGAAAAGGATATGGAGCGTTTTTTCGTGGCATGATCATTTAACGTGCCTGAAGCGGCGGTTAATGCGACAGGATGGTCTGCAATCCCACCAGCCGGTCATATTCGGGTGTATAATTATGGTAATAGACGTAAATGGTGTACGTGTTGTTCGTGTCCCAGTGGTTTCCTTCGATCACAGTGATATCGCCCTGCGGATTTCCGGGTTTCACCAGGGAATACCAGTATTCATAATAACCCTGTTTCAGCAGCAGCTGCCCCTCGTATTCCCCGAGTGAACTGTTGTATTTCATCAGGTTCAGGTCGTTGTATTGCCATCCCGACAGGGCGCCGAGGATGTACACCTTTCCATCTGTAAATTCGGGAACTTTCAGTTTGAAATTCACCAGGGCATAATCGCCTTCGGTATCCGGGTTCCGGTCGCTTTCGGCCGTGATCATTTCGTTGCCGTGAAGATTGGTATAGGTTTCAAACGGCTGCCCGGCTCTGGGTTGATCGGTGTGCAGGGTCACCAGGTAATAATCTTCTTTCCTGACGATGCTGGCGATGTTCTGTGCCAGGTAATCGTAACTTTTCATATCGAAAAAACGGGGGGCGTTGCCGCCGTGAAAGACTATGCCGTTGGGGAAATCAAAGTTCAGCTGCGGCAGGGACACGGAAGTGGGATGGAGGTTGAATTTTGCGTTATCCCAGCGCTGATTCTGGCGGATGTCGATTTTGTAACGCTGCTGTGCTTCGTCGGTGAGGGAACCCCGCACCTGGCAGGACACATCAATTTGCTGATCCCGGGCCGAACTTTTCAGGTCGTAAGGCTGCAACGAAACTTTTGCATTGACGCTGACAGATTGTTCCACCACAAAAAAACGGCGCGTGAGAATAACCTGTTTCTCTCCGCCG
The DNA here is from genome assembly GCA_046706345.1 of Candidatus Sulfidibacterium sp. Taxonomy (GTDB): domain Bacteria; phylum Bacteroidota; class Bacteroidia; order Bacteroidales; family F082; genus Sulfidibacterium. The sequence continues at coordinate 5,293 of JBJKPL010000267.1, read as the reverse complement.
TTGTCCAGGTATACCTCCAGCAGGTAATTTCCAGAGATTTTGGGCTTCATGGCATCGGTGGGAAAAAGCAGGGTATAATGAACGTAAGGGGTTCGCGTATCAAACGAAAACCGGTAATCGTTGAGGTTCCCTTCCATATAACCCGAAATGTAATCCATGGGCGAAAGGCGGGAGGTTTCCCAGTCGGAAGTGCAATGAATGATGGTATAATGATAATTGGAATACTGATCGTTGAGGTCGTCAAATGACAACTGCAACTGCTGCCCCGAATTCAGGTTGATCACGGGTTCCTTCAGAGGATAACCCACCGGGTGAAATAAAACGGTCACCACATTTTGATCCGGGGTGCTGTCCTGATTATTTTGTCCTGAAATGGCCGCCATGAGCGGGTTTCCGAAAACCAACAAAAAAGCCAGGCAAAAAATAAGATTTTTTAACATATCTTTACAGAGATAAAAGACGGACAAAGATAGACCTAATTTTTTCAATCTGAGGCGATTTCATCGCGTTATTATTTTGATTGCATTCTAAAATAGAACGCCACCAAAAATTTTTTGGATTCGCTTCGAGATTATAATTGTTAATTCTTTAACTTGCCGCCGCAAAAATAACATGAATTAATTTATATATGTCAACTGTATACTCTATCAAGAAAGGCCTGGATATCAACCTATTGGGTGAGGCCGAGAAGACGGTTGTTGACCTTAACGATCAGCTGTTTGCAGTCAAACCTACAGATTTTCATGACTGTTTTCCCAAGCTTATGGTTGCGGAAGGGGACGAAGTAAAAGCCGGAACCCCCTTGTTCATGGACAAATACAGAAGTGAACTTCTCTTTCCTTCGCCGGTAAGCGGGAAGGTAAAAGAAATCCGCCGGGGAGCCAAGCGAAAGATCCTGGATGTGATTGTAGAATCTGACGGTAAAAATGAATCGGTAGACTTTGGTAAAGCCGATATTTCAAAAGTCAACCGGGAAGAGATCCTGGAAAAGCTCCTGAAAAGTGGTGTCTGGTCGGTGATCCGGCAGCGGCCCTATTCTATCGTGGCCGATTCCAAAGACCTGCCCAAGTCTATTTTTATTGCGGCTTTTGAAAGCGGCCCGCTGGCACCGGATTACGATCTTTTGCTGCACAACCACGGTACCGAATTTCAGGCCGGACTGGATGTCCTGAAAAAACTTACCACAGGAAATATCTTCCTGAACATTCATGCCAAAAAGACTTTTTCGAAGGTGTTCCTGAACGCAAAAAATGTGGAAATCAACAGCTTTCAGGGCCCCCATCCCGTTGGAAATGTGAGCGTTCACATCAGCCGCTTGGACCCCATCAACAAAGGTGATATCATCTGGTATGTGAATCCGCAGGACGTGCTGATCATCGGCCGTTTGTTCCAGACGGGCAAATACGATGCCTCGAAGATGATCGCCCTGACGGGTTCGGAAGTGAAACGCCCGAAATATTATAAAACCATCAAGGGTGCCTCTATCGAAGCCATGGTTGCCAACAACACCACCGACGCTGAAATTCGTTACATCAGCGGCAATGTCCTGACAGGAACAGCCATTGAGAAAGACGGATTTGTCGGTTATTATGACAACCAGGTGACGCTGATCCCGGAAGGAAATTATTCCGAGTTCCTGGGTTGGATCACTCCCGGCTTTGGTAAGTTCAGCTTTTCCAAAACCTTCCCCACGTTCCTGAACCCCGGAAAAAAATACAGGCTCGACACCAATCTGCACGGCGGAAAAAGAGCCTATGTCATGACCTCGGTGTATGAGAAAGTCTTTCCCTTTGATATTTTCCCCATCCAGCTTATCAAAGCCATTTTGGTAGAGGATATCGATGCCATGGAAAACCTGGGGATTTATGAAATTGACGACGAAGACTTTGCCTTGTGTGAAGTCGTGGACGTATCGAAAACCGAGATCCAGCAGATCGTCCGCACCGGTCTGGATTTGATTCGCAAAGAAATGAGTTAGTAAAAACGGAAATTGAGATATTCGCATGAAAGCGCTTAGAAATTACTTAGATAAACAAAAACCGAAATTTAGAGAAGGCGGAAAATTCGCAAAGTTCGAATCCTCTTTCGACGCCTTTGATACTTTTCTTTTTGTTCCAAACACCGTAACCAAGAGCGGTGCTCACATCCGGGATGCCGTGGATATGAAACGGACCATGATGTTTGTGATCTTTGCTTTGATCCCTGCTCTGTTGTTCGGTACCTGGAACGTAGGATATGAGCATTATCTTTCTTACGGACAAACTCCGGGTTTCTGGCCCGATTTTGTCTACGGACTCGGAAAGGTTGTGCCCCTGATCATTGTTTCTTATGTGGTGGGGCTGGGCATTGAGTTCATTTTTGCCCAGATCCGTCATGAAGAAGTCAATGAAGGTTACCTGGTAACCGGGTTGTTGATCCCGTTGATCGTCCCGCCGGATCTTCCGCTGTGGGAGCTGGCCGTGGGCGTTGCTTTTGCCGTTTTGTTCGGCAAGGAAGTCTTCGGCGGTACCGGGATGAACGTCTTTAACCCCGCGTTGGTGGCCCGGGCTTTTATCTTCTTCGCCTATCCTTCCAGCATGTCCGGAAGCAAGGTATGGATCGCCGATAAACTCGACAGCTTCTCCGGTGCCACCCCACTGGGAAAATTGCTCACCAATACAGCACCGACGTTGAACCACCTGGGCTTGCCCTCGGTACACGATATGTTTTTTGGTTTCATTCCGGGTTCCATAGGAGAAACCTCCACTTTCCTGATCCTTTTGGGCGGATTGTTCCTGCTGATCACCGGCGTGGCGAACTGGCGTACCATGCTTTCGGTCTTTGCCGGTGGTTACATCATGGGACTGATCTTTAATCTGTGGGGTGCCAATGCTTACATGACATTGCCCGCCTGGCATCATTTCCTGTTGGGAGGTTTTGCTTTTGGTGCCGTTTTCATGGCAACCGACCCCGTCAGCTCGGCTCAGACGAAGAAAGGAAAATATATTTACGGTTTGTTCATTGGTATGATGGCGGTACTGATCCGGGTGGTCAACCCGGCCTATCCCGAAGGGGTTATGCTGGCAATCCTGCTGGCCAACGTCTTTGCCCCGCTGATCGACTATTTTGTGGTGAAATCCAATGTCAGCAAACGGTTAAAACGTGTACAATTAGCTGTTAACCAAAAGTAAAATAAGTATTATGTACTCGAACGGATATATATTCAGATATGCAAGTATCATTGTAATTCTGGCAGCTGCTTTTCTGTCTGCGGCCTCGGTGTTGCTGAAGCCCTTTCAGGAAAGAAATATAATAATCGATAATATGCAGGGGATTCTGTCTGCTGTCAAAATTCCGGGCGTTACGACCAGCAATGCCATTCCGGAGTTCAATAAATACATTGTGGACGAGCAGGTTATCGATCCCAAAACCGGGGATGTTCTCAACGACTATACCAAGACCCCCAAAGAAGATGCTCCGGCATTTAAAATCGATCTCAAGGCCGAATTGTATAAAAAAGCCCATAACAAACCCTATAAACTGCCTTTGTATATCGCAGAAGTGAACAACCAGAAGATCTACGTCATTCCCATGTACGGGCAAGGGCTGTGGGGACCCATCTGGGGCAATGTGGCGCTGACTTCCGATTTTAAGAAAATTATCGGGGTTTATTTTGATGACGAGGAAGAGACTCCAGGTTTGGGAGGCGAGATCAAATCCGCTCATTTTAAAAATCAGTTTGTCGGAAAAACCATTTTTGACAATCACGGGAATTTTACTTCCATCAAGGTGGTGAAAGGCGGCATTGGAAAGCTCGATCCGGATGAACGGATCCATGGCGTGGACGCCCTTTCCGGAGCTACCCTCACCAGCAATGGAGTGAACGATATGTTTGAAAATGTGCTAAAGTCTTATTTACCTTATATTAAGAAACATAGTTAAGTCATAAAGATATGAGTACGAAAAATCAGGAACGCGAGCCTATATTTTCTGCGCAAAACCTAAAATTACTTACCGGTCCGTTGAACCTGAACAACCCGATCACCGTGCAGGTATTGGGGATCTGTTCAGCCCTGGCGGTGACGGTGAAGTTAAAGCCGGCCTTCGTCATGGCCTTGTCCGTAACGGTGGTGACCGGTTTTTCCAACCTGGTGATCTCCCTGATCCGCAATGGGATGCCTGCACGGATCCGCATCATCGTCCAACTGGTCGTGGTCGCCACCCTGGTGATCCTCGTCGACCAGGTGCTGAAAGCCTTTGTTTATGATGTGGATAAACAGCTATCGGTGTTTGTGGGGCTGATCATCACCAACTGTATCATCATGGGCCGTCTCGAGGCTTTTGCCATGGCCAACAAACCCTGGCCTTCGTTTTTGGATGGGGTCGGCAACGGATTGGGCTACGGTATGATCCTGATGATCGTGGCATTCTTCAGAGAGCTGTTGGGTTCAGGAACCCTTTTCGGGTTTCATGTTGTGCCCGAAGCACTTTATCACATGGGATACCAGAATAACGGGATGATGATCCTGCCTCCCATGGCGCTGATCACCATCGGGACGATCATCTGGGTACAACGTACCTTCAAGCGGTCATTAATAGAAAAGTAAACAACTTCTAAAGAATCATATTATGCAGGAGATATTTAACATATTTGTAAGGTCGATCTTTATCAACAATATGGTGTTCGCCTACTTTTTGGGCATGTGCTCTTTCCTGGCCGTGTCGAAAAATGTAAGCACCTCCATCGGGTTGGGAGCGGCAGTCACTTTTGTGCTGGGAATCACCGTTCCGGTCAACTACATTTTGAATGTCTACGTTTTAAAACCGGGAGCCCTGGCCTGGATTTCACCGGCCTTTGCCAAACTGGACCTCAACTTTCTAAGCTTCATTATTTTCATTGCTGTCATTGCCGCCATGACCCAGCTGGTAGAAATGGTGGTGGAAAAATTCTCGCCGAGTCTGTACAATTCGCTGGGGATTTTTCTTCCTCTGATCGCCGTAAACTGCGCCATCCTCGGTGGTTCTTTGTTCTTGCAGCAGCGTGACTATCAGAGCCTGGCACAGGCTACTTCTTTCGGTTTTGGTTCCGGTGTGGGCTGGGCCCTGTCCATCATTTCCATCGCCGCCATTCGCGAAAAAATCCGTTATTCCAAAGTGCCGGCCGGTTTGAGAGGGATCGGGATCACGTTTATTTTAACCGGGCTGATGGCTATTGCCTTCATGAGCTTTTTGGGAATTAAAATCTAAAAAATTATTTTCAAGATGACATTATTAGAAATTGGTATTCGCACCATTTTACCCATCAGCATTGGGG
>JBJKPL010000266.1:0-4009 GCA_046706345.1 Candidatus Sulfidibacterium sp. | reverse complement strand
AAGTCGCCCCCGGGGTAGTGCTGAAGATCGTTCCCACCACCGATGTCATCTGGAAGCAGTGCCTGGAAGAAGGGTTGATCGAGATCTTTAAAAATGCCGGCGCCCTGGTGTCCAATGCCGGCTGTGCAGGTTGTGCCGCGGGGCAGGTGGGACAGAACGGCCCCGGTGAGGTGACCATCAGCTCGGGGAACCGGAACTTTCCCGGAAAGCAGGGCAAGGGCCTGGTCTACCTGGCCTCTCCGGCGTCCGTGGCCGCTTCCGCCGTAGCCGGTTACATCACCACCGAAGACGATATCCCCGAAACACCGGCGGTCTTTGAAACAGCGGAAAAACTGGACTACAAAAAACCCGCACCGGTTCAGAAAGCAGTCAAAGACAGCCCGACGGAAGTCACCGGCCGGGTGTGGATCATCCACAAAGACAACATCGACACCGACATGATCTTTCATAACCGCTACCTGCAGGTGACGGAACTGGAAAAAATGGGACAGTATATTTTCGATAACCTCGAAGGCTACGAGGATTTTGCAAAAAAAGCACAGCCGGGAGACCTGGTGATCACCGGCAAGAATTTCGGTTCGGGAAGCTCGCGCCAGCAGGCGGTAGACGGTTTCCTTTCCCTGGGCATTCAGGCCATCCGGGCCGAGTCTTTCGGCGCGATTTACGAACGCAATGCCATCAATGCGGCGCTGCCCATTCTGACTTACAGGTCGCTGGAAGAGATCCGCCCCGAAGACGGCGATGTGCTGAAGGTGAACTTCATTACCGGTGAAGTAAAAAACGAAACCCGGGGCCTGACCACCCGGGTGGAACCCTTTTCGGAGGTGCAGCTGGAAATTTACCGCAACGGCGGATTGTTTTAATTGTTGACCTATAAAGCAGACGGAAATGGCAAAAACTGAAATCACCAAAGAGATCCTGATAGAAACCCTGGTTGCAGATTATCCTTTTTCCGTGCGTTACCTGATGGAGAAAGGCATCCGTTGCATCATGTGCGGCGAGCCGATCTGGGGCACGCTGGAAGAAGCCTGTATTGAAAAAAATTTCAGCGAGGAAAGCATCGCTGCCATTGTTACTGAAATGAGATCGCTGGCAGCCGGTGACAACGAATCGACCTCCGGTCCCAGGATCGAGGTAAAAAAACGTAATTGACCCTTACGGCGAAAGCCGGTGCCGCTGCCAGAGCCCATCGACGAGCACGTATTCCATGCGGTGATGCATCCGGTGACGTCCGCCCTGCCAAAACTCGATCTTCTCCGGGATCAGTGTGTAGCCGCCCCAACGTTCGGGACAGGCAATCTTTTCGGGCGATTTCAGGATCTCCTGACGCTGGGCTTCCAGCGCATCCAGACTTTCGATGATCCGGCTCTGCCGGGAAACCATGGCGCTGATCTGGCTTTCCAGCGGCCGTTCCTGAAAATATGCCACGGATTGTTCCCGCGACTGTTTTACCACCTGGCCCTCAATACGGATCTGCCTTTCGAGGAAATTCCAGAAAAACAGCAGACTGGCATGGGGATTGGCGGCCAGTTGACGGCCTTTTTTGCTCTGGTAATCCGTATAAAAGGATAACCCTTGCGAAGCATCCACCCCTTTCAGTAAAACCACCCGGGAAGAAGGTCTTCCGTCTTCTGACACAGTGGACAGCACCATGGCATTGGCTTCCGGGATGTTGCTTTGAATGGCCTTTTCGAGCCATTGCGAAAAAAGGGAGAAAGGTTCGTCGGGCCAGTGTGGTTCCGGCTGGTTTTCATTCCCGAAGTCCCTTCGTATATCAGAAAAATTCATAAATCTCAATTCCGTTTGATTTTGTCCACGCTCAAGGACAATTTTCTTATTTTTGGCAAAAGTAATGGGAAAGAGTGCTCATTTCGTGGCTCATGAGATTTTTTTCGATTTCTTTAACCTAAAAGTGACCGATTTCTTCCCCTGGCCGGAATAAAAAATTTAAAGATACCGTTGAAAATCAAATTCTTCATAAAGAGATCCTGCTGGCGTCCTACTGTTTATGGCGGTATTTTGATCCTCGTCCTGCTGGTGCTGCTGGTCAGGGTATGGATGGGAACCATATGCCGGTTTCTTTCGCTGAATGAACCCATCCCCGCGAAGACGATGGTGATTGAAGGCTGGGTGGAAGATTACGCGCTGAAGCATGCCCTGGCACTTTACAAGAAAGATCATTACCAGCACCTGATCGTGACCGGCTTGCCGCTGGTGCATTTTGAAGATTATGTCCAATTCCCCAGTACGGCCGCGGCGGCAGCAGCCGTGCTCCATAAATTGGGATTTAAAGACAGTATTTACGAAGCAGTGATCCCAAAAACGGTGTTCATCGACCGGACTTACAACACCGGCGTTGCCACCCGGATGATCCTGGATCAGCACCCGGGATGGGGCAAGCGGTTTAATATTTATTCCGTCGGCGTGCATGCCCGCAGAACGCATTTGATGTTTGAAAGGGCCTTCGGACCGGAATACCACATCGGCATCATTGCCGACACCGACAGGTCCTTTGATGCCGACCACTGGTGGCATACCAGCATCGGCTTCCGGAATGTGAGCAACGAATTCGTGGCCTGGATGTATGTTTCCGTTTTCTTCCATCCCCGCTATGCCGATTTTAAAAAGAAACTGGAAGTGGGTTATTATACCGACAGCATAGAAGCAGAGCGGAAAAAGGATGACGCATATTTTGCCGACAGCGCCACCTCGCCGCTGGAAAAAGATTCTCTGAAAGATTTCCATGGGCTGGACTGGTATCCGGTAAAATACAACTACCGGATCCGCGGCCTGTTTGTCGTGGATACGGTGACCCCGGTTTTCGAGATGGCCACCAATACCGCGCGCAAGCCGGAATACCGTATTTACGGCCATGTGACGTTTAAGATCCATGATACGCTGTGTAAACTGACCGTTTATCAAAACATCAAACTCAAAAACGATCCCCGGTGGGGCCATGTTCTTTTCATCCCTTTCCGGGATCTTACCAACGGGGTGACCACCCACGCTGCCGGAAGATACCTCGATATGGAAAAACCCGTTTCGGATTCGGTGATCCTGGATTTCAATACTGCTTACAATCCGTATTGTGCTTACGCCGACCGCTGGTCCTGTCCGCTGGTACCGCCGGAAAACCGGTTGCCTGTTGCCGTCAGGGCCGGTGTGAAGGAATACAAATAAACGACCGCAGAAATGGAAAAGCTGAAAATATCGCTGTTATATGTCGAGGACGATGCCTCCCTGCGGAATATCTATGCCCGGATCCTGAACCAGGCTGTGGAGCATGTCAGGGTGGCCGCCGACGGGCTGGAAGGTTATGAGCTTTTCCGGAAACATCATCCGGATATGATCCTTACGGATATCCGGCTGCCGGTGATCACCGGGCTGGAAATGATCTCCAAGATCCGCCAGGTGGACAAAGACGTTCGGGTGATCATCCTCTCGGCCTTTGCGGAACCGCGCTATTTTCTCGGGGCCATTGCCGCGGGGGTCAAAGGCTACCTGCTCAAACCGGCCGAACCGGAAGTACTACTCAAAATGATCGAAGAGCAGGCCCACGACATCCTGCTGGACAAAAAAGTGACCGAAGAAGAGGACAAACGCCGGCAGGCAGAAAAGGCCAAGGAACGGGGAGAGGCTATCCTTCAAGCGCTGGCCTACAGTACGGTGACCTTCTTTAACGAAGGCTTCGATAACCAGTCGGTGGCCAAGGTACTGAAGCGCATCGGAGAGTCCACACAGGCCTCCCGGGTGTATCTCTTCCAGAATTTCAAAGACCGCAAAGGCCAAAGATATACGTCCCAGATCCAGGAATGGGTGGCCGGCACCGTGAAGTCTGAAATCGACAACCCGGTGTTGCAACGGATGTATCTGGACGACCCTGCCATGATGCGATGGACCGAAGAGATGCAGGAGGGCCGCAACATCAGCGGCCTGGTGAGGAAGTTCCCTGACCTGGAACGAGAGATCCTCGAAGCCCAGGATATCCTCTCCATCCTCGCCATGCCTA
>JBJKPL010000265.1:0-1641 GCA_046706345.1 Candidatus Sulfidibacterium sp. | reverse complement strand
GGGTGTGATGCCGATCACCCCTGCCCGGTCCATGAGCATTATAAGCCGATCCGGGAACAAATGTTCAGTTTTGTCATGAAAGAAAGTGTTCAGTCCCTGGCCGGAAAAGTCGAAAATCACGAGGCGGTATTGAACCGTGAGATCTTAAATCAGTTAAATTAGAGATGATAGCAAAAGCCATTGTTTTTTTCTGGGCCGGTTTTGTTTGTTCCATCAGTTTTATGGAAGCCTGGCTTAAATTCCGTGCCCCTGGGGTGACGCTGCCCGTTGGGTTGAGTATCGGCAAGAAAATATTTACCGCCCTGAACCGGGTGGAATGGGTGTTTTTATTGCTCCTGGCAGCAAGCCTCCCCGGAATCCTGGATCATATTTCCGGCGGCCCTCTGATCCTGCTGGGGATTGTGCCGGCCCTCCTGCTGATACAAACCTTCTTGCTGTTGCCTCCCATGACGAAAAGAATTGACAGGATCGTCGGCGGGGAGACGTTGGGTAAATCCCTGTTGCATGTGTATTTCGGGGTGGCAGAACTCCTGAAAGTGGGCATGCTGATCTATCTCGGATTGGCCCTTCCCATTCATTAGTCCGCCCTTTCGGTTTTCTTGCGGTTTCGCCTGGACATCTGACACGCGGCATCCAAACTTCCGGTTTCTTTTACTAATTTCGCAGCTTGTAATTTTTTTGAAAAGAACGGGCTTCTTTTTGAAGATCAGGAGCTACGAAAATACTCGGAAAAGAGTATGGCATACAAACATAGCGAATTCGAGAAAAAGTGGGAGAAATACTGGAGCGAACACAAGAGCTTTAAGGCAGAGAACCATTCGGACAAGCCGAAATTTTATGTGCTGGACATGTTCCCTTATCCATCGGGAGCCGGCCTGCACGTAGGCCATCCGTTGGGATACATCGCTTCGGATATCTATGCCCGCTACAAACGGCATCAGGGTTTTAATGTGTTGCATCCCATGGGATATGATGCTTACGGCCTGCCGGCGGAACAGTATGCCATCCAAACCGGAACCCATCCCGAGGTCACTACGGCAAAGAATATTGAGCGCTACCGGCAGCAGCTGGATCAGATCGGTTTTTCCTTCGACTGGGACCGCGAGGTACGGACTTCCGATCCGGATTATTACAAATGGACGCAGTGGACGTTCATTCAGTTGTTTAATTCCTGGTACAACCAGGATTCGGACAAAGCCGAACCCATTTCCGGACTCATTGAAAAATTCGAAACTTCCGGCAATGCCGGTATCCGTGCGGCCTGTGATGAAACTCCGGTCTTCGATGCCGCCCAATGGAAGCAGATGACGGAAGTGGCGCAGCAGGAGATCCTGATGAACTACCGCCTGGCCTACCTTTCGGAGACGATGGTCAACTGGTGTCCGGCGCTGGGAACGGTGCTGGCCAACGATGAGGTGAAAGAAGGCCTTTCCGAACGCGGCGGTCACCCGGTGGAACGCAAGCTCATGAAGCAATGGTCATTGCGCATCACCGCCTACGCCCAACGGTTGCTCGATGGGCTGGAGACCGTGGACTGGCCGGATTCACTGAAAGAAATGCAGCGCAACTGGATCGGCCGCAGTGAAGGCGCTTCGGTGTGGTTCAAACTCGACGGTCATGATCATGATACGGAACTGGCCG
>JBJKPL010000264.1:0-1258 GCA_046706345.1 Candidatus Sulfidibacterium sp. | reverse complement strand
CCTGATTCAACGGATCTTTTAACGTCGAATGGAAATAAGATTTAAAAAAACTCCTGAACATTTCCACATACTGAACATTCCGATACAGCACTTTGTGTGCGATGAAATATTTCTTTGCAAATGCATCGGCTGTTATGGTCCTGGATGCCCATTCCAGCGAAGCCAGGGAAAAACGGATATAATTCCTGAGGTAATCGGAAGTATCTGCCGAAAACCTGGCAGTCACCTGTTTTTGAAATGAAAGGAAAAACTCCCGGTTGTGAAACAGATAGACATCCCTGAAATGATTCAAAAGAAATTGATTGTACATTTCGTTGAAATTCCCCAGGCTGTCGGAAAGAGGGGTATTCCCTTTTTGTATGACAATGGCAGGTGGTTGCTGATCGAAAATGGAACCGTGTTGCCCTGTCGTATCCCGGATCACGTCCAGCCTGTAGCTGACGCCGGGTTCCAAAAAAACACTGCTTTTCTTAAGATCCACGGCCAGACGGGCGTAAACCGGACTTTTCAGGCTAACCTCAAATGAAAAACCACCCCGGGTATCGGGATAGGTGGAGGCAAGAGTTTCCTCCTGCATTGAAAAAAGATCCGCCGGTACCATCAGCCGCACCAGGGCCTGGGGCTCAAAACCTTTCAGCTGACCCGAAACCGAAGTATTTTGTGCCTGGGGGTAATTCCAAAAAAATATAAAAATAAAACTGATTAACAGAAACTTACGTATGTTCATTTTCTTTTGGCAAGGGACTCATCCAGTTTTTAACAACCCTGATTGGGATTTTACTTTTACGTGCTACAACGCCCATCCGGGAAAAATTATTGCCCGGGAGATCTGATCTTTGAGATCAGTCGCCATTTTCCATTTTAATCCTGACTTCGGGGGGCACCAGGCTGCTGATGTTGCCACCGTATCGAAAGACTTCCCGGACGATGGAGGACGAAATCGGTGCATACTCAGGTTCGGTTAGCAGGAATAAGGTTTCGATCCCTTCCGTCAGCATTTTGTTGACATGGGCAATTTCCTTTTCGAATTAAAAATCCGCTGCCGTCCGCAGTCCGCGTAAAATGTATTGTGCATTGACTTTGCGGCAGAAATCGACGGTAAGCCCCGAATAAGTCCTGACAACCAGCTTAGGCTCACCGGCAAAAACGCTTTCGATCCATTCTTTCCGCTGCTCCAGCGGAAACATATAGTTTTTGGCCGAGTTGATGCCGATGGCAACAATGATCTCATCAAAAAGCGGAAGGGCCCTTTTGATGA
>JBJKPL010000263.1:0-12391 GCA_046706345.1 Candidatus Sulfidibacterium sp. | reverse complement strand
GACGGGATGTCAACCGCTTACAGGAGCGGGAAAAAAACAACCTAAGAAAGCGCACCATCGGTTTTATTTTCCAGAATTTCAATCTCATCGATGAGCTGAGCCTGTGGGAGAACATTGAGCTTCCGCTGATCTATCAGGGGATGAAGCGGGCTGACCGCAAAAAACGGGTGGACCAGGTGATCGAACAACTGGAAATCAGTCACCGGAAAGACCTGTTTCCTTCCCAGTTATCCGGCGGTCAGCAACAGCGGGTGGCAGTTGCCCGCGCCATTGTCGGAGGTCCGACACTGCAGCTCGCCGACGAACCCACCGGCAATCTGGATTCCATGCACGGCGAGGTGGTAATGAATTTGTTGAGCGACCTCAACAAACAGGGCATGACCATCGTGATGGTCACCCACTCGCAGCACGATGCCAGTTATTGCCGCCGGATCGTGCACCTGTTCGACGGACAGATCATCAACGAAAACCTGAATCGTATTCACTGACTGAACCCAAATAGGACAGATGGTAGTGATAAGCCAAATACAACTGCGACATGTTTAATTTTTTCAAAACTTCATTCCGTATCCTGACCAAGCAAAAAGGATATACCCTGCTCAACCTGCTGGGGCTGATCACGGGATTGGTGGCTTTTGTATTTATTTATCTGTACATCCAGAATGAGATCTCCTACGACCGCGGCTGGAAAAACTACCGTCATTTGTTCCGGGTTACCGCCGAGTACAACACCGGTGACTCGTTGAACAAGATGGCGCTGACCGCCTACCCGGCGGGGACGATATTAATGAAAAACTATCCTGAAGTGCTTCAAAGCACCCGCCTTTTCTTTAACGACCCTTCCGACAATAATGCCGTTTCTGCCGTTCGTTATCAGGGAAAATATTATGACATTCCCTACATGACCATTGCAGATGCCTATTTCTTCAAGGTTTTCAATTATACCTTTACCGAAGGAAATCCTGACTCGTGTCTGGTTCATCCCAACAGTATGGTCATCAGCGAAGAGGTCAAAAAACAGATCTTTGGTTCGGCTCCGGCACTGGGAAAGAAATTGCAAACCAGTGTCAGGGCCTATACCATCACCGGCGTATTCCGGAAACCCCAAACCCCTTCCCATCTCCGGTTCAACGCCCTGGTTTCTTTTAGTTCCCTTGGAAAGCAGGAGTTGGCAACCCTTGACAGCAATTTGTTGTGGGCAAACTGTTACACCTATGTCCGGTTGGCCGACAATGTCAACGTTCCCGAATTTGACACCCGGGTCAATCACATGATGGATACTTTGATCGGTCATTTCATCCAAAAGGAAAAAATTCAGCTTTCGGGTTATTATCACATTCATTTTCAACCCATTTATAAGATCCATTTTTCATCCGGACTGTTTTTTGACAGCCATACGAATACCCAGGAATTTTACCTGTTCATCTTCGGCATTATTGCCTTTTTTATCCTGTTGACAGCTTCCATCAATTACATCAACCTTACCACGGCGCGCGCCATCCGGAGAGCCCGAGAAACCGGGATCCGGAAGATCATTGGTGCCAGCCGCAGGCAAATGCTCCTGCAATATATCAGCGAGTCGCTGATCCTGATCTTTGCGGCCTTCCTGATTGCCCTGAGCATCATCGAGATCCTGTTGCCCAGGCTGAATGAACTGGTACAGCAACACATGGTCCTGATCACCAGCCTGACTTCGGGCACCGGCATTGTTTTTGGTTTGATCCTGTTGCTTATTATCTTTCTGCTTGCGTTACTAAGCGGCAGTTTTCCGGCCTATGTTCTTTACTCCATGGATCCGGCGGCCGTAATTCGGGGAAAGAATTTCGTGCTGGCCAGCGGTAAAAAAAGACAGCTGACCACCGCCAAACTTCGTAAGATCCTGGTGGTTTTTCAGTACCTGATCGCCATAGGGATGATCATTTCTACCCTAATCATTGCCGCCCAAGTGCACTACGTAAAGAACATCGATCTGGGATTTAATCAAAACCAGCTCCTGGTGGTCAACGCACCGCCCGACACCGCCTTTGCCCGAAAGGCAGGGGCCTTTGTGGAAGCATTGAAACAGGGGCCGTCCATCAGGATGGTGACCTCGGCAGCCAATCTTCCGGGCTATCTGACGGGAAGATTTCTGCTTCGCGTGGGTGACAATCCCAAGAGCCAGGTGTATACCATGAACAGTTATGTGGTTGGGAAAGATTATTTTAAGATGCTGGAGATCCCTGTCATTCAGGGCAGGGTTTTTGCCGAAAACGTGGGTGACGACACCACTGAAAATTTGGTCATCAACGAAGCAGCTGTAAAATATCTGCGATTAACGGTCAACAACGCCATAGGGACGCAAGTGGCTTCGCCCACCGGGGAAAAAGGCCGGATCATCGGGATCGTGAAAAATTTCAACTTCTCTTCGCTGCATCAAACCATAGAGCCCCTGATGTTCCTTTACAGGCCGCAGTTTCCAAGATACATTCTGATTCGTTACAAGGACCAGGAGAAGGCCCGGACTCTCAGTTTTGTGAAGCAGACCTGGGATCATTTTAACCCCGGTTACAATATCTATTACACGTCATTAAAGCAAAAGATTGACGATCTCTACAGTCCCGACCAGCGGATGTTATCGCTGTTTGTCTATTTTTCCCTGATCGTATTGTTCATTTCTTCGCTCGGATTATACGGATTATCGGCCTATCTGATCGAGCAGCGCTCCAAAGAGCTCAGCATCCGCAAGGTGCTGGGTGGTTCAAAAAATCAGATCTTATTCCTGTTATCAAAAGAATATCTGGTACTGGTGCTCCTGGCAGGGGCTTTGGCCTCGCCGCTGGTATATTTCTTTATCAAACACTGGCTGGACAGTTTTGCCTATCACATTCACCTCAGTATCTTCTACTTTTTACTGAGCATCCTTTTTGTCTGCCTCATCTCCTTTCTGACAGTACTGGTGCAGTCATACCGGATCTTACGCAAGAGCCCGGCGGAATATCTGAAATACGAATAGTCTTTTCCCTTCCGGCCAGAGCCGGAAAGGATACAGACTATAACTCAAAAACAAAACCACATTAATTTTTTCTTTCAGGAAAACAAAGGTTGTTTTACCTGTTTTTCAATGCTTAATCAAAGGTCGTATAAGCCGCCTCTCCATGCATGGATTCATCCAGCCCCAAAGCTTCCTGTTTGTCGGTAGCGCGTAGTCCGAATATTTTATCCACGATGAGAAACAGGATCACCGTACCCAGACCGGAATAGACCAGGGTGGAAGAAACGGCGATCAGCTGAACGACGAACTGGTGCGGATTCCCATAGAAAGCGCCTTTATAGGCAGCCTGAACAGCAGGGGTGGCCAACAGGCCGGTAAGCAGGGCTCCCAAAATCCCCCCGACACCATGAACGCCCCAGGCATCGAGCGTATCATCGTAACCAAATTTGGGTTTCACGTAAGCAACCATACCGAAACAGACCAACGACACCATCACACCGATGATCAGGGCACCGGTGACATCCACAAAACCGGAGGCCGGGGTGATGGCCACCAAACCGGCCACGGCGCCGGTAGCAACCCCCACCAACGTGGGCTTTTTCCCAATGATCCAGTCCAGAATGGCCCAGGTAAACGCAGCGGCCGCAGCAGCAATATGGGTCACAAGAAATGCATTGGCGGCCAGGCCGTCGGCGGCCAGGCCGCTGCCGGCATTGAAACCGAACCATCCGAACCACAGCAGGGCCGCTCCGATGGCTACAAAGGGGATGTTATGGGGCGGGATGGCATGGCCTTCATAATCGCGCCGCTTTCTTAACATAATGGCCATCACCAGGGCGGCGATGCCCGCATTGATGTGTACGACCGTACCGCCGGCAAAATCCAGGGCTCCCAGCTTGGCCAGCCATCCGTCGGAAGACCAAACCCAGTGAGCTACGGGATTATAGATAAGCAAGGCCCAGAGCAGGGAGAAGATCAGAAAGCCTTTGAATTTGATGCGCTCCGCAAAGGCGCCGATGATCAAGGCCGGAGTAATGACGGCGAACATCATCTGAAAAAGAATGAAAACGATATGCGGAATGGTTCCGACCCTCACCGGAACGCCATTCACCACCTGTCCTGAAGGTTGGGAATGGGAAATGAAATAGGGGCTCAGGTCACCGATGTGGATACCATGAAGAAATGCCCATTGAAATCCGCCGATAAACGGTGCCAATGCTCCCTTTGAGGTTCCGAAAGCCAGGCTGTAACCGCAGACGACCCATTCGATGCTGATCACGGCCGTGATCATAAAACACTGGGTCAGCACATTGAGGATATTTTTCCGGCGTACCAATCCGCCATAAAACAGGGCCAGACCGGGAATGGTCATTAAAAGGACGAAGGCGGTGGCGACGATCATCCAGGCGGTATCGCCCGTATTAATCGCAGGAACCGCTGCGGCAAATGCCGCGGGAGCTCCTTGCGCCATGAAAGGAAAACTTAAAAACGTAAAAAAAGCGATAAACGCAACACTGAATTTTTTCATCTTACTATCTTTCTGTGGCCTGGAACATGATGCGGACGCACTGCCTCCAGGGTTTCCATGGCCTGCGTTTTCCATCGGCTCATGTCCTGGGCCGGTTCGGGACTAATTTTCTTCATTCTCATTGTTAAACAGCGCATCGGGGCCGCTTTCACCCGTACGGATCCGGTAGGTGGCCTCGATGTCGGAGACAAAGATTTTGCCGTCCCCCATTTCGCCGGTACGGGCGGCATTCATGATGGCCTTGACCGTCTTGTCGACATTCTGGTCACGGACCACGATGGAAAGCATGTGCCGCTGGATGTAATGAGAATGAAATACCTGGCCTCTGACGACCTGGTCTTCGGTGGATTTACCCAGGCCGGTCATATCCCAGTAAGAAAACCAGTCAATTCCGACTTCGTACAGTGCCTTTTTGACGTCTTCGAACTTAGATTTCCGAATAATGGCTTCAATTTTTTTCATGGTTTTAGTTTTAGCGTTTGGTTTAACAAAAAAGGCTTACGGGATCTCCCATAAGCCTTTATATTTTATAAATATCAATATGGGAGTAACTTAAGTTATCCTAATTTGTTGTTGATTGTTTTGTTGATTGAAGCGTTGATGATTCGATGCCCCGTTTACCCGAATCCTTTGGAGATTCATCCAGCGCGTATTTCCCGCCATGGAAATGAAGAAAAAGGAGAAAAGCATCAAAAAGAATTCCTGAACAGGAAAATGAAACAAAAGATCCCGGCCGGTGAAGGCCGAAATCTTTGTTTCCATACTCTCTTCCAACAGATCTTTCATTTTCCTGATGAGTTCAATGTTCAAAGTTGATGGCCGTCGGATGGTTTTTCCTGCATCAACCACGTCAAAAATAGGAATTTCCATTTCCGTTAAAATGCACACGACAAGAAGAAAATACCACAAGAAATGAACAAATTCCAGTTTTTGAATATGTTATGTGTTGTTTTTCAGATTTTTACCAAAATACAAGCCGAATTACGCACTGATCTTGCAGTTTTTTGCTGGAAATGCGAAATAAGCCATGAAACCGTTTGCAGAGCCTGGCAGAAGAAACAAGAAAATTTCATTGATTTGGAAACTTTTGAAAAATTTTTGTTGAATTCTGGTAAAATTTCCCAACAAAACAGTAAAACCGTCCGGCATTTCATGGAGTAAACCTTCGGAAAAAGAGCAATTCTGATAAAATGCGGACGAAAATCAGGTGGTTATTTTTCGCAGAAGCATCGAAAGGCAATAAAACAAACAGGCCCTTCACGCAAGGTGAAAGCCTGTTTGCAACACTAAAACCAAATATACATCCGGCCCCAGGCTGATTCTCAGAGAAACCTGTTGCCGTTGTAAGCTTTAATAAGACAGGGGGGTTTCGGCATTTTTGTCCATTTTGATCCCGGCATAACCCTCCATACCCATTTCAGGAACATCCAGTCCTTCCAGTTCGTCTTTGGCACTCACTCTCAGACCGATGGTTACATCAATGACTTTGAAAACGATCCAACCCAGGGCACCGATCACCACGATGTTGGTGACACCGCCGATCAGCTGGGCAATAAACTGCCCACCGTCACCGTAGAAAAGTCCTCTGACGGCACCATCCACGCCATTCCATCCGGCGCCATAAGTACCGTCGGCAAACAATCCCAGCGACAGCACGCCCCAGAGGCCGTTCACCCCGTGAACGGCTACGGCACCCACCGGATCGTCGATTTTTAATTTTTTCTCCACAAAGAAGGCTGCTTCGATCACGAGCACGCCGGAAATCAAGCCGATCAGGGCAGAGGCCTGCACATTCACGAAAGCGCTTGGTGCGGTAATGGCGACCAAACCTGCCAGCATTCCGTTGATCATCATGGAAGGATCCGGTTTTTTGGTTTTGAACCACCACATGTACAACATGGAAGCCAGGGCTCCGGTGGCGGAGGCGATCATGGTGTTGACGGCCACCACGCTGATGCGCAGGTCTTCGCCCGCCAGGGTCGATCCCGGGTTAAAGCCGAACCAGCCGAAAGCAAGAATAAACGTACCGATTACGGCCATCGGAATATTATGTCCCGGGATGGCATTGGAAGAACCGTCTTTGTTGTATTTTCCCAGGCGGGGACCGATCATTTTGGCGCCTACCAGTGCCAGGACGCCGCCGGTCATGTGAACCACCGAAGATCCGGCAAAATCCACATCGCCGTGTCCCAACCCGAAATTGGTACCGAGCTGTGCCAGCCATCCGCCACCCCAGACCCAGTTACCGAAAATCGGATAGATCAGGGCGCCCACAAGGATTCCGTAAACCGCAAAAGAGGAGAATTTCCATCTTTCGGCCATGGATCCGGTAGGGATGGTGGCGGTGGTATCCATAAACACCATCTGGAAAAGGAAGAGGCCGAAGACCCCCACATCGTAGGTACCGCTCAGGAAAAATCCTTTGAGCCCGAACAGGCCGAAACTATGTCCGAAGAGGGAAATGGAAATCTCATGCGACAGTCCGCTGAATCCGCCAAGCGTGCCCAGCGGTCCTATTCCTCCGAACATGATGGCAAAGCCGCTGATAAAAAATCCCAGCATTCCAAGCGCATAGACCATCATGTTCATCGACATGGTATGGGCCACGTTTTTGGCACGGGTCAGCCCCGATTCCACCATGGCAAAACCGGCCTGCATGAACATGACCAGGAATCCGGTGATCAGCACCCACATCATATTGATGGCTATCTTGTTGTGACCCGCCTGGTCGCCAATTTCATATAAGGTGGGATGGCCCGGATTGGCGGCCGTCACATCACTGATCGTTCCTGTTTTGTCTCCCGTGGGATCGGGAGTGTTTCCTGCAAAAGCAGCATAACTGGTTCCAAATAACGTTGCTGCCATGAGCAACGTGATCAATAAATATTTTTTCATTTTCGTGTACTCCTAAATTTTTTGTTATTCTGATTATTTCTTGTTGTATAAGGATGAATCACCGCGCTCGGCATTGCGGATGCGGTAGGAATCGATCACATCGGAAATGAAGATCTTTCCGTCGCCGATCACTCCGGTTTGGGCGGCCTCCAGTATGGCGTCCACCGTTTTTTGCAGGTTGATGTCCCGAACGACGATCGTGAGCATTTGCCGGGGAATAAAACTGGTATCGTAGACCGTGCCGCGATAAGCATGTTCTTCCACCTCATTTCCGACTCCGGTAACATCCCAGTAGGAAAAGAAATCGATACCGGCTTCGCGCAAGGCTTGTTTTACTTCTCCGAATTTGGAGGTACGAATAATGGCTTCTATTTTTTTCATTTTTTTTGTTTTTTAATTTGATGTTGAATTTTTGGATTGTGTAAGATGATGGGAGGGTTCATTACAGTGAAAATCCCACCACCATAAAGAGTTGTTTTCGGTTGGGATTCACGATGACCTGTCCCGTGACCGGGATGGAAAATTTAGAGGTCACCTGAATGGTTTTTGAGGTACCAACGCCGACATTGCAGAGGTCGAAATTATGATCCACGGTATACCAGCCGTTGCCTGCTCCGAGGAACAGGTTGAATTTGGGAAAGTTATAAGTCGCCTGAAGGTAGGTATCGCCCCCCTGGCTACCCAATCCGGCCCGTGAATTGTTCAATATAATGTTCGCCGATAACGACAGGTTTTTAAAACTGTAGCCCGCATTTACCTCGTAGGCAAAGCTTGCCGTAGTATCAGACAACTTACTAAAGTTACCTTCATTATAATAGGCCGTGAGTCCCAGGCTCAGGCCCATTTTGAAATTAAATAACAGGTAAGGGTCCGTTTCAACGTAAGGGGTCCCTCCCGGAACGGCCGTTCCGTAGGAGCCCCAGACCCCCAGCGTAAAATCTCCGGCGTTCAGGGCTACCGTTGGCTGAATGGAGGGACCGGCAATTTTGGAGCCACGCCATACATAACTGCTGTAAATATCGGCCCCCGCATGAAAGGATGCTTTGTCCGAAGGGTGCTGCGCCCGGGCCGTATTTCCTGAAAATAGTACCGCCACCAGGGTGCTTAAGACTATGATTTTATGGATTTTTTTCATTTTTTTAATTATTTGAAGTTCAGTACCTGAACCGGCTTATGGCCAGGTTTGTCAAGGTTGAACCGGTTTTTGAATTGGATTAATTTCTGAAAGGCCGTCCCCGAAACGGACATCGGAACCAGGGTCTGCGGTGCGGATACAATAGTTCTCTTCGAGGGGAGACACAAAGATCTTTCCGTCGCCCTTTTCTCCGGTCCGGGCGGCCATGACAACCTCCACGGTTTTGTCCAGGTGGTTGTCACAAACGATGATGCAAAGCAGGTGACGTTGGAGGTAATTCGAGTGGAAAGCTTGACCTCTGACTATCAGGGTTTCGGCTGATTTGCCAACCCCGCTCAAATCCCAGTAAGAAAACCATTCAATTCCGGCATCGTACAATGCCTTTTTGATGTCTTCAAACTTCGACTTACGAATTATGGCTTCAATTTTTTTCATGAGATGGATTTTGGTGAAAACAAAAAAGGCTTACGGGTATTCCCATAAGCCTTTATATCGCAATATATTATCTATGGAAATAACCTACGTCATTCTGTTTTGTTGTTGTTGTTGTTGATTGGATTGCTGGCTGAAACGCTGATCGTTCCATGCGGTTTCTGCAACAGAAAATGTTGATGAAGCTCCCAAAGCGGAAGCAGATGCAAATGAATTTAACGGGAAAGTGAAGACAGCATCTCCAGGAAAATGAAACAAAGGACGCTTGCCTGAGACGGCCGCCATCTTCGCTTTTGATATGTCTGAAAACAGATTTTTCATTTTCCTGATCGTTTCAATAAATGGGTTGATCTCTTGTTTTGTGGAATTAGTTCCCGATTCAACCAAGTCAAAAGTATCAATTTACCTTTGCTTTCAAATCCGGAAAGCAAGCAGAAAAATCACCCATCTTTCGATAAATATTAATTTTTTAATAGTTAAAATTCTTTATTTCAATTATTTACAAAATAAACAAAAAAATTAAGCCTTTGATATCTTCATTTTCGGTGAAAACCGAAAACAATTAATAATAACGTTTGCAGAACTTTAACCCTTCCTGCAAAATTTTTTTCTTTTTTGGAAATTTCGGGGAAAATCAAACCGTTTTTCGGTCGATTTTTCCCTTGAAACGAAAATATCTAACACCAGTTTCAGTCGAGGAAGTCGCAAAATATTGAAAATCCTGGTGAATTCCGGAGTTTTTAGTCCTTATTTCCCGCGTATTCCATCAAATAGGCTTTGATGAAATCGTCCAGCTCGCCATCCAGCACCGCCTGTGTGTTGGAGGTTTCGTAACCGGTACGCAGGTCTTTCACCAGTTTATAAGGATGCAGCACATAGGAACGGATCTGGGAACCCCATTCGATCTTCTTTTTGTTTCCTTCAATCTCGGCCTGGGCTTCCTGTTTTTTACGGAGTTCGATCTCATACAGCTGGGATTTCAGCATGCGCATCGCCTTGTCGCGGTTCTGAAGCTGCGAGCGGGTTTCCTGGCATTCAATCACCAGTCCGGACGGAGCGTGCCGGAGCCGTACGGCCGTTTCTACCTTGTTGACATTTTGTCCGCCCGGGCCGCTGCTGCGGAAGGTGTCCCAGGTGATATCCGCCGGATTGACCGTAATTTCTATGCTGTCGTCCACCACGGGATAAACATAAACGGAGGCAAAAGAGGTATGGCGCCGGTTGGCGGAGTCATAGGGAGACAGCCGCACCAGGCGGTGCACACCGTTTTCTCCTTTCAGGAATCCGAAGGCAAACTCACCTTCAATTTCCAGGGATACCGACTTGATCCCCGCCACATCGCCTTCCTGGAAATCCAGTTCTTTTACCTTGAAATTTTTCCGCTCGCCGTACCGAATGTACATCCGCATGAGCATTTCGGCCCAGTCCTGGCTTTCGGTGCCGCCGGCACCGGGGTTGATCTTCAGGATGGCGTTCAGCTTGTCTTCTTCCTTACCCAGCATGCGGTAAAACTCCAGGTCTTCAATTTTTCGCACGGCTTCTTCAAACTGGGCATTCAGTTCCTCCTGGACCGACTCTCCCTCTTCATAAAATTCAGCCAGAATGGCGGTGTCGTTTACTGCCGATTCCACCTCCTGATATTTTTCGGTCCACTGCTTTTTTTCCTGAATTTGTTTCAGCAGCGTCTCAGCCGCTTTGGGGTCATCCCAGAAATCGGGCGCCTGGGTTTTTTCTTCCTCTTCTTCCACTTCCATGATCCTGCGATCAATGTCAAAGATACCTCCTCAAGGCCGCGAGTCTTTCCGACAGGCCTTTCATTGCTTCTGCTGTGTACATGTTTTAGGTTTTATTTCCGCAAAAATAATAAGAATGATTTGATCTTCCGGAATCTTTTGGAACGATTATTGAATAAAGAAGGACAGTCCGGTCGTGAAACCGGGCATCAGGTTTTACCATTGATACTGGCATGGATAAATTCATCGACATTTTTAAACTGGATGAAGCCGGCGTAAGGAAGATTGCCGCTTCGGAAAACAAACCGCATCAGCATGATTACGAGGAACTGCTGGTAGGCATGGAAGGGGCCCTGGATCATTATATCGATTTCGAATCGGAAGAGATCAACGCCCCATTTGTCAGTTTTGTTACCAAAGGCAAGGTACATCGTGTGGTACCCAAGCTGAAAGACGGAAAATGTGACATCTGGGTGATCCGTTTCCGGAGCGAGTTCATTCCCGAAACCACATTTCAGCTTTATGCAAATTTTCATGGCCGGGCCAATGTCCAACTGGCCTTCACCGGGTGTTTTATCCGCATCCCGAATCTCTGTGAGATGATCTTTCAGGAGACCCGCCAGCCGGAACCCGACTATGCCGTGATTCAGCACCTGCTGAGTGCCTTGCTGAATATGATCGAAACCGAGCGCAAAAAGGCTCTTCCCGAGGAGGAGATCATCGAAAAAACACAAAACACGACTTTTAAAAACTTTCTCCGGATCCTGGAAGAGAACTTTCACCGGCCGGAAGGCGTGGAATTTTATGCCGAAAAACTTTTTATGTCCTCCCGGAACCTGAACCTGATCTGTCAGAACATTTTGAACCAAAGCGTTTCGGAGATCATCGAGACGCGGAAACTGATCGAAGCCAAAAACCTGCTGATCACCACCGACAAAACCGTGGCTGAGATCGGCTTCGAGCTGGGCTATCAGGAGAAATCCTATTTTACCCGGGTGTTCAAAAAGAAATCAGGGCAAACCCCCAGCGAGTTTCGGGAAACAACCCAAAAACAACTGGTTTAAGCTTACCACCGGGAGCAACACATTCGCTATTTGGAATATTTCCAAATAGTATCACATGATTTCCGAATTCTGCTACCCTCCGCTGTTATCGTCAAACTACTTTTGCCGTGTAAATCATAAATAGATTGTAACACAAAAAAAACGATAACAATGGAATCAAAAACAAAATGGGTTCTCGACCCGGCACACAGTGAACTGATGTTCAAAGTAAAACACATGATGATCGCCAACGTGAAAGGCGAATTCCGCAACTTCCAGGCAGAGATCGACGGTGAGGATATCCTGAAATCAAGCGTCAGGGTTACGGTGGATGCCGCCTCCATCTTCACCAACGAAAACGACAGGGACAATCACCTGAAAAGTGCGGATTTCTTCGATGTGGAAAACAACAAAGAACTGTTATTCGAAAGCGCATCTTTAGAAAAAGTGGATGATGAAAACTACAAAATGAAAGGCCTGTTGACCATCAAGGGCATTTCAAAAGAAGTGACACTAAACGTCGAATTCGGCGGCATCAACAAAGATCCCTGGGGGAATGAGAAAGCAGGTTTTTCGCTCGAAGGTAAAATCAATAGAAAAGACTGGGGATTGAACTGGAATGCCGTTCTGGAAACCGGAGGGGTTATAGTGAGT
>JBJKPL010000262.1:0-6722 GCA_046706345.1 Candidatus Sulfidibacterium sp. | reverse complement strand
ACCCCGGTGAGCGCCCTCATCCACGCGGCCACCATGGTGACCGCCGGCGTCTACCTGATCGCCCGCACCCACGTGCTCTTCGAGATCGCTCCGGCGGTGCAGACGCTGGTCGCCGTGGTAGGGGCGGTGACCTTGCTGCTGGCCGGATTCAGCGCCCTGACGCAGCGGGACATCAAGCGGGTTCTGGCCTATTCCACCATCAGTCAGATCGGCTACATGTTTCTGGCCCTGGGCGTCGGCGCCTGGACCGCTGCCGTATTTCATTTTATGATCCATGCCTTTTTCAAGGCCCTGCTCTT
The DNA here is from genome assembly GCA_046706345.1 of Candidatus Sulfidibacterium sp. Lineage (GTDB taxonomy): Bacteria > Bacteroidota > Bacteroidia > Bacteroidales > F082 > Sulfidibacterium. The sequence goes on along the minus strand of JBJKPL010000262.1, from coordinate 6,423 downwards.
CCTCGGTGCCGGAGCCATCATCCTGGCGCTGGACGAAGAACACAGCATCTTTAAAATGGGCGGACTGCGGAAGAAAATGCCGGTCATTTTCATCACCTATCTGGTCGCGTCAGCCTCCCTGGCGGCCCTGCCGCTGGTTACGGCCGGTTTCTACAGCAAGGACCAGATCCTCTGGTATTCCTTTTCCGCTCAGGCCGGCAGCGGCTGGCTCTGGGCAGCCGGTATTGTGGGCGCCTTCCTTACCGCCCTGTATTCCTTCCGGATGGTCTTCATCACCTTTTACGGTGAGGCCAAAACCGAACCCATATTGAAAGTGGGCCGGCTGATCCTCATCCCGCTCATCGTGCTGGGCGTGTTGTCGGTGATCGGCGGTTTTGTGGAACTGCCGCAATCGTGGGGGCACTTCCGGCCGTTTTCCAACCTGCTTCACGCGGTGTTGCCGGCGGTGACCCTGCATCAAAAAGACAGTTTGGAAATGGTTTTCGGGCTGATCTCTGCCGCCATTGTTCTGATCGGCGTGTACCTGGCTTATTTCGTGTATCTGAAAAGGCCTGCCCTCGGGGAGAGGATCGAAGACAACCGGTTGTTTGCCTTTTTCTATCGCGGCTGGGATTTCGACAGGGTTTATGATGTGTTGCTGGTGAAGCCCGTGGTGTGGCTTTCGGAAATAGACAAAGCCGATTTTGTGAACTGGTTCAACAAAGGCGTGGCGGGGCTTGCCCTGGTCATGAACCGCGTGCTGAGCCTGTCGCAAAACGGAAGGGTACGATGGTATTTGATGTCTTTTGCCATCGGGATCGTAATTATACTAACATATATGATTTATAGATGATACTGTTAGCTCTCATATTGGTTTTACTGACCGGGGCATTCCTGGCCTGGATTGCAGGCCGGTGGAGTACGGCCTGGCCGCGGATCATTTCGCTGGCCGCCCTGGTAACGGATTTGTTCCTAATCGCCCCGCGGGCGGTTCAGGCACTGGCAACCCATTCGCAATGGCTGGTGGATTTCCGGGCGCCCTGGATCCCTGCTTTCGGCATCAACCTGCACCTGGCCCTCGACGGCCTGAGCCTGTTGATGCTGCTGCTTGCCTTTTTCCTGGGCATCGTGGCGGTGATCATTTCCTGGAAAGAGATCCGCAACCGGGTGGGATTTTTCCATTTCAACTTCCTGTTGATGCTTACCGGGGTGGTGGGCGTCTTCCTTTCGCTGGATCTTTTCCTGTTTTACTTCTTCTGGGAGCTGATGCTGGTGCCGATCTATTTTCTGATCGGGATCTGGGGACAAAAAAACAGAAATCCCATCGCCTTCCGGTTTTTCCTTTATACCCAGGCCGGCGGGCTGATCATGCTGATCTCCATCCTGGCCTTATATTTCATTCACGGGCAGAACACCGGTGTGTACACCTTCGATTATTTCCAGCTCCTGGGCACCCAAATGCCGAAATCGGTGGAATTTCTGCTGATGCTCGGATTCCTGGCCGCCTTCTTTGTCAAACTGCCGGTGGTGCCTTTGCATACCTGGCTGACGGAAGTTTACACCGAGGCACCGACGGCCGTGATCCTGGGAGCCCTGGTGTTAAAAACCGGCGCTTACGGATTGTTGCGCTTTGCCGTGCCTCTGTTCCCGGATGCCGCCCGGAGCTTTGCGCCGGCAGGGATGGTGCTGGGCCTTATCGCCGTGTTGTATGGCGCCAAACTCGCCTATGCACAGACCGATCTGAAGCGACTGATCGCCTATTCGAACATCAGCCATGTGGGATTTATCCTGCTGGGCGTCTTTGCCTTTAACGAAATAGCCTACCAGGGCGTGATCATGCAGATGCTCGCCCAGGGCATCAGCACCAGTGCCCTGCTGATCATGGCCGGGCAGCTTTCCCGGCGCTTACATACCCGCGAGATCGGTCAGTTGGGCGGCCTGTGGGAAAAAATCCCTGCCCTGGGCGCCGTGGGAATGATCTTTACCATGGCTTCGGTGGGCCTGCCGGGATTCGGCACCTTCATCGCCGAAGTGATGGTGCTGCTGGGAACCTTCAAAGCCAGCGCCGCCATGGCTTCCATCGCCAGCCTGGGCCTGATTGCCCCCGCCATTTATTCCCTGCGCATCATGCAAAAGGTATTTTTCGGAAAAAAACATCAGGAATACGACATCCTGGACCTCAATCTTCGTGAGAAATGGCTGGCAGCCGTGATGATCCTGGTCATCGTCGGGCTGGGACTCTTTCCGAAACCGGTCCTGGATATCGCCAAACCCGCCGTGGTGAAAGCGCTGGACAGGCAACCCATGACGGCAGTTCAGGAACCTGTCGTGAAAAAAACGGCTTTGTTGTCAGAAAATACGTACTTTTTAAAACCCTAAAAATCAATCACCGGATATGACAGGAACAGATTTTTTGTGTTTGACCCCCCTATTGATCATCGCCATCGCTCCGGTGGTGATCATGCTGATCATTTCCATTTTCAGAAAATATGAAATTGTTTTCGGCGTCTCACTGCTTTCCCTGGTGGTTGCTTTTCTCTCGTTGTTTTATGTGGCGCCCGTATTGCCGCATGACATCGAGAAATTGTTCGTGTTTGATCAGTACAGTTTGTTTTTCCTCGGCATCATCTTTTTGTCGGCCTTTCTGATCATGCTGCTCTCGCACGATTATTTCAAACATCTGAAAGGGTTCCGGGAAGAATATTTCGTGATCCTTTTCACGGCCACCCTCGGGGCTTCGTTGCTGGCCGTAGCCAACCATTTTCTCATTTTCTTCCTGGGATTCGAAACGCTGAGTATTTCGCTTTACATCCTTATTGCCTTTCAGAAAGACAAAAACATTCCGCTGGAAGCCGGCGTGAAATACCTGATCCTCGCCTCTTTTTCGTCTGCCTTTTTGCTGTTTGGCATGGCGCTGATCTATACGGCTTTCGGCCGGATGGATTTTCCGGGGATTGCAGCTGCCATGAAGCACATGAGTTTTGAATCGCCGCTGGTGCTTTCGGGTTTCGGCATGATGATGGTCGGCATCGGCTTTAAGCTGGCGCTGGCGCCGTTTCACATGTGGACGCCCGATGTTTACCAGGGTGCGCCCGCCCCGGTTTCCGGCTACATTGCCACGGTATCCAAAGGAGGCCTGATGGCCGTATTCATCCGTTTCTTTTTCAGCATCAGGGGCTATAGTAACCCTGATTTCTTTACGGTGATCTCCGCCATTGCCATCCTTTCCATGTTTGTGGGAAATATCCTGGCCCTCCGGCAGCAGAACCTGAAACGGCTGCTGGGCTATTCGTCCATTGCCAACATGGGTTATCTGATCATTATTTTGCTGGTGGGCACCAACCAGGGTACCCAGGCAGCCGTCTTTTACCTGCTTTCGTATTTTGTGACCGTCATCGGCGCCTTTGGCGTGATTTCGCTGCTGTCCACCAGCAAGAAAGAAGCCGAAAGGATCGAAGATTACAAAGGCCTTTTCTGGACCCGTCCCTGGGTGGCCATCGTGCTGACCCTTTCGTTGTTGTCGCTGGCAGGCATCCCCATCACGGCAGGCTTTATCGCCAAATTTTATGTGATCTTCCAGGGGGTAAAGTCCGGACTGATGTTGCTGGTATTCTCGCTGATCATCAACAGCATCATCGGGTTGTATTACTACATCCGGGTGATTGCCACCCTGTTCTCTGCGGGCGAAGAAAGCCAGCTGCCTTCCCTGTCCTTCATCGGCAACGTGGCCCTGACCCTGATCACGCTGGGCATCCTGATCCTGGGCGTGTATCCCGGATGGCTCATCCACATGATCACCCGGCTGGTGGTGTTGTAAACAAAAGATTTTATTCGTCGGAAAACTCGCGGAGCAATTTCCGGTATTGCGAGAAGACGCGGGCACGGGATACGAATCCCAGGTATTTTCCGTCCTTGATCACCGGCAGGTTGTAGTTTCCGGACTCCTGGAATTTCAGTGCGATCTCTTCCATGGATTCGCTGGGTTCCACCAGCGGTTCGGGCATGTACATCAGCTCATCCACCCGGATCTTATCATAGAGCTCCGGTTTGAAAATGATGTTGCGGATATCGTTCATGAAGATGATGCCCTGGAAGTTGTTTTCTTCATCCACCACAGCCACCACATTCCGTTCCGAGTCGGCCAGCACCTGGACCAGGTCGCCGAGCATGGCATCTTTATGAATGGTCTTGAAATTCTTTTCTATGAGTTTATTGACGGTCATCATCTGAAGTACGGCCTTGTCTTTGTGGTGCGTCATCTGCTCACCCTTGGCAGCCAGTCGTTTGGTATAGATGGAATGTTTTTCGAAGATGCTGACGGTGAGGTAGGAGAAGATGGCGGTGAAGATCAGGGGGGTAAACAGGCTGTAACCGCCGGTAAATTCGGCCACCAGGAAGATCCCCGTCAGAGGGGCGTGCATAACGCCGGCCATGACGCCGGCCATCCCCACCAGGGCAAAATTCTTTTCCGACACATTGACAAAAGGCACCAGGTTGATGAGTTTGGCAAAGAATGCACCGCTGACGCCTCCCATGAACAACGAAGGGGCAAAGACGCCGCCGACCCCGCCACTGGCGCCGGTGGTTGCCGTAGCCACCACCTTGAACATCATGATCAGGCCCATGAAAAACAACAAATGCCACACTTCGGTGGAAGAAGGCACCAGGCTCTGGTTGACCAGATCCACCGTTTCACCGTTGACGATCTGGCGGAGAAATTCGTAACCTTCACCGTAAAGGGAAGGCAGCGTAAAGATCATCACACTCAGGGCCAGGGCACCGATGATGACCTGTTCGGATTTGCGCTTGATTTTGGCGAATTGGTCTTCGATGTAAAAGGTGGTTCGGGTGAAATAAAGGGAGACCAACCCGGTAAAAATGCCCAGCAAAATATAATACGGGAGATTTCCCAATTGAAAACCGTGGTCGATGTGAATGGAGAACAAAACCTGGTTTCCCATGAAAAGATAAGCCATGAAAGCGCCCGACATGGAGGCCACCAACAAGGGGATCAGGCTGGCCATGGTAAGGTCGATCATGAGGATCTCAAGCGAAAAGACGGCTGCGGCGATGGGGGCTTTAAAGATCCCCGAAAGGGCACCGCTGGCACCCGCTCCTACCAGGATGATCAGCGTCTTCCGGTTGACGTGGAATTTCCGGCCCAGGTACGAACCGATGGAACTTCCCGTGAGGATGATCGGGGCTTCAAAACCCATGGATCCGCCAAAGGTAATGGTGAGCAGACTGGCGATCATCGAAGAGAACAGGTTGTGGTTGTGGATCCGGCCGAAACGCTTGGAAATGGCGTGCAACACCACGCTTACGCCGTGGTTCAGGTGGTTGTCACGAATGACATAGCTGGTGAAAAGCGTCGTTAATGTCAAACCGACCAGAGGCAGCACAAAATAAAGATAGGTTCCTTTTCCGAAGTTGAAGTCCTGGGTCACCCAGCTGTGCGTATAAAAGGCGATGTTTTTCAGGATAACGGCCGACAAACCGCCCCAGACGCCAATGATGACACTTAAAAACAAAACCTTCGCATGTTGCTCAGGTTTTAAAACTTTCATCGAATATTTCGTTCTCAAATCTCCGTAGATAGACACCTCGGCTTGTTCTTTAAAAAATCGGTGCAAAAGTAGCGAAAATCTGTTCTATCGTATTCAATATCAAATAATCTTTTTTATTTATAAAGGATTGAAATAACAGCATATGAAAGGGCATCTGCAAACGTTTCCCATGATGGAAACTGCGTTAGAAGCGAGGAGGCTCAGTCTTCGGAGAACTCTTTCAGGATCTGCCGGTAGTGCGAAAAAACGTTGGCACGCGAGACGAAACCCACATATTTTCCCTTGTTCAGGACGACGAGGTTGTATTTTCCGGAGTGCTGGAATTTTCCGGCCACGGTTTCCATGTCATCGCTGAGTTCCACAATAGACGAAGGATGGAACATCAGGCTGCGGACGGTGGTGGAATCATACAACTCGGGCTGGAACATGATATGCCGCAGCTGGTCCATGATGATGATGCCGAAAAAGTTGTTTTCCTGGTCCACCACCGGGAAGAGATTCCGGGAGGAATCGGCGATGACTTTCACCAGGTCGCCCAGGGTGGCGTCGGGGGAAATGGTCTTGAAATTCCGCTCGATCAGGTTCCCGATGCTCATCATCGAAAGCAGGGCTTTGTCTTTGTGGTGCGTCAGCATATCGCCGCGTTTTGACAACAGGATGGTATAGATCGAACGCGGAGACATGAGCTTGGTCAGGCCATAGGAAATCGTGGAGACGATCATGATGGGAAAGAGCAGCTGATAGCCGCCGGTGATCTCGGCGATGAGGAAGATGGCCGTCAGGGGCGCGTGCACCACGCCCGCCAGCAGACCCGCCATCCCCACCAGTGCAAAATTGCTCACCGGCAGCTGGGCAATGCCCAGGTAATTGATGGTCA
>JBJKPL010000261.1:0-7834 GCA_046706345.1 Candidatus Sulfidibacterium sp. | reverse complement strand
TTGTAAAAAACGGACTGGATGCAGTGGAAACCGTGAAAGCCGACCCGTCGGTGGATCTTGTTTTGATGGATCTGAAAATGCCCGTAAAAACCGGCTATGAAGCTACGGCAGAGATCAAAAGTATCCGTCCCGGATTGCCGGTCATTGCCCAGACAGCCTTGGCTTTTCCTCAGGATAGGAAAAAGGCCAGAGAAGCCGGTTGCGACGATTTTATCACCAAGCCCATCGAAGTAGGAACGTTGATAGACAAAATGGACCGTTTCTTGCAAAAATAACAAGAAAGCTGCACCGGCTTTCAGTTACCATCCAGTGCATCCGCAATTTTTTTCAGTACTTCTGATGCTTTTCCCTCCAGGAAAAGATCGGTTATTTTCGTGGTGTAATGAGAATGCTGAATATTTACCTCAATGATTTTTGCACCGTTTTGTTTGGCCAGCAAGGGGATCTGACTGGCCGGCATCACCTCGCCTGAAGTCCCAACGATCAGGAGCAGGTCGGACTTCCTGGCCGCATCCACCGAATCCAGATAAGCCTGACGGGGAATGTCTTCACCAAAGAAGATAAAATCCGGTTTCAGCAACCCGCTACAGGCATCACATCGAACCGGAAGCACTTCCAGACTGATCTCCGCCGGTTTAAAATGCTTCCCGCAATCAAGACAGACCAGGCTATGGGAGCTGCCATGAAATTCCACCACCTGTTGGCTTCCGGATAACTGATGGAGGTTATCGATATTTTGGGTGATCAACTGTTTGAGGAAACCCTGCCTTTCCAGCCTGGCCAGTGAAAGATGCGCTTCATTGGGTTTGGAATGATCAAAATAATCATAAAAGATCTCTTTGATGACCTTCCATGAACGCTGGGGGTTGGCTTTGAAATAATTGATATCCAAGGTCATGGGATCGTAATGGCTCCAGAACCCGTTGTCATCGCGAAAGGTGGGGATCCCGCTTTCAACGGATATGCCGGCACCGGTAAATGCCGTGGCATGCCGGGCGGCTTTGATAAAGGCTACGGCCTTTCCAATAGTATCTTCCAAGGCTGATTAATAGGGGATCTTATTTTCGGATTGCACCCATTCTTCGAAAACTTTGAGTGCTTCATCACGCATCATTTGCACCGAAGGAAGTTTACGATCTTCTTTGGGCAAGGTAAATTCCTTGTATATAAAGGAATCGTCAAAGTCTGCAGAAGCGGCGTCGTCTTTGGTTGAGGCATAATACAGCTTGTCCAGCCTGGCCCAGTAAATGGCGCCGAGGCACATGGGACAGGGTTCGCAGCTCGAATATATTTCACAACCAGACAGGTCATAGGTGTTCAGCGTTTGGGAGGCATGCCGAATGGCCATGATCTCGGCGTGCGCCGAAGGATCATTGAGCAGGGTTACCTGATTGTTACCGGAGCCGACAATTCTTCCATCCTTGACCACCACCGCCCCAAAAGGGCCTCCTTTTAAACTGGAAACATTATCCATTGCCAGGGAGATGGCCTTACTCATAAATTCCTTTTTCAGTTCTTTTTCCATCCTTCTTCTGTTTCAAAAACCGGTAAAATGATTCAGGTTATTAATTTAAAAAGCAAATATAAAAAACTTTCTCTGGAAATCAAACGCGCCCCCAGCGAGGCCAGATGTGCAGTTTCCTGCTGTGCATCAATCAATTCGACACCTTCTTCCAGAAGCCAGTCGATGCAATACCACAGGGCGACCTTGGAAGCATTGGGCACCCGATGGAACATGGACTCACCGAAAAACACCTTTCCGATCTTCAGGCCATACAAACCGCCCGCAAGACGGTCGTGTTCATAAACTTCCACAGAATGGGCCACCCCCATCTCATGAAGCCGGGCATAGGCATCCATCATTTCAGGCGTGATCCAGGTCCCCTCCTGCCCTTCGCGCGGAACGGCGGCACAAGCGGAAACAACACCAGCAAAGTCCTCATCGATGGACACCCGGAACTGCCCACTTTCAACGGCCTTTCTTAAACACTTGTGCCTTTTGAATTCATTGGGGAAAAGCACCATGCGCGGATCCGGCGACCACCAGAGTATGGGCCCCCCGGCGTCGTACCACGGAAAGATCCCGTGGGTATAGGCCAGCATCAGCCGTTGCGGCGACAGATCCCCGCCCACTGCCAGCAAACCGTCCTTGCGGGCAAGTTCGGGTTTGGGAAAAATAATATGCTCGTCTAACTCAAATACCGGCATTACAGATCAGCTCGCATCAGGTTCGCACTGCCTTTGGCTATCAGTTTGTCTTTTTCAGGATGCCAGATCTCGCACTCCATATGAATGACCTTTCGTCCTTTTTTCATCATCCGGCTCCGCGCCCGGATGACGTCGCCCCGCTTTGCAATAGCAAAAAAGCTCACCTCCAGGTTCACCGTAACATACTGTCCGGGGAGCTCCATGGAATAAACCGTGGCTCCCATCAGATCATCCATAATGCCTGCCACCACCCCGCCATGCAGGATTTCCGCAGGATTGGTCATTTCTTTGCGGATCTTGTATTCAAAGGTCAGAGACCCGTATTCGGCGGCTTTGGCTACCGGCTGCAACCAATTGGTGTACGCCGAGGGGGAAGTCTGGTCCTCCCGGTCGATCTTTTCTTTGATGATTTCAAGAATGTTCGTCGTTTTCTCCGTCATGGCATCTGATTTTGAGCTGCAAAAATACAGGAATAATTCGCTCAAAACCGAAGGTCTCCAAAGACTCTCAACGCCACGGCCCAACATCCTGCGTTCAGGACTCTAATACCCAATGGCCTCGCCGTCTTTCCGCGATTCGGAAGCGCCGTAGTACACTTGGGTTTTGGGATCCCTCATGATGGCCTGATAACCGCCATAACCGCCCAGCGAAAACCGGACCTGATGTCCCATCTCCATAAGTTTCCGGATGGTTGCATAACTGAAGCCGCTTTCCATGTTCAGCCAGCCGGTTCCTTCCATCGGGGTCCCGGTGGGTTGGGAGGATCCGTCGTGGCGGATGCGCGGTGCGTCTCCGGCTTCCTGGAGGTTCATCCCAAAATCGATCAGATTCACCAGGACCTGTACCTGCCCCTGGGGCTGCATGGCGCCGCCCATGACGCCGAAACTCAGCCAGGGTTGGCCGTTTTTGGTGACAAAAGCAGGAATAATGGTATGAAAGGGCCTTTTCCCCGGCGCATAGGTATTGAAATGGCCGGGTTGCAGATCAAAAAGCTCACCCCGGTCCTGAAGGTCGAATCCCAGCCCGGTGGGACACATACCGGAACCCATGCCCCGGTAATTGCTTTGAATGAAAGAAACCATGTTCCCCCACCGGTCGGCCACAGTCAGATAAATAGTATTTCCCTTTTCGGGTTGCCCGGCAGGATAGTAATCGGCTGCTTTTTCAGGATTGAAGAGTTTCAGCCGTTCCATGGCATATTTTTTGGAAATCAGCTCCCGGACAGGAATTTTATTGAATTTTGGATCGGAATAAAATTTGGCCCGGTCCTCGTATGCCAGCTTTTTCACTTCGGTCAGGAGATGAATGTAACGGGCGCTTCCAAAGCCCATGGCTTTGATGTTGAAAGGTTCCAGCATGTTCAGCATCTGCAGTACCGCGATACCCTGTCCGTTGGGAGGCAATTCCCACACATCATAACCCCGGTAACGGGTACTGACGGGCTGCACCCATTCGGCATGATAGGATGCCAGATCCTGATAAGAAAGAAATCCGCCCTGTTCTTTCATGAACTGGTCAATGATATGGGCAGGCTCTCCTTCATAAAAATATCGCAAGCCTTTATCGGCAAGCACTTCCAAGGTGTTTGCAAGTTCGGGATTTTTGAATATCTGGCCTTCGGAAGGCGCCTTGCCTCCCGGCATATACACTTTAACAAAGCCCGGATACTTTTTCAGGACCTCCGCGTTCAGCTTCCAGTAATAAGCAATTAGCTCGGTGACGGGAAATCCCTCGCGGGCATATTGAATGGCGGGTTGCAGGATCTCTTTTATCGGAAGTTTTCCAAAACGCTTGTGCAGTTCGTTCCATCCGTCGACACATCCCGGAACAGAAACCGGCAAGGGACCCCGGGGCGGAATGAATTGATAGCCATGGTCCTGAAACCATTTCAGGGTAAGGGATTTCGGCGATGGACCGCTGGAGTTCAGACCATAAAGTTTGTGGGTTTTGGCATCCCATACGATGGCAAACAGATCACCACCCAAACCGCTGCCGGTGGGCTCCATCAATCCCAAAGCAGCATCGGCCGCAATGGCAGCATCCACGGCCGTACCGCCCTTTTTCAGGATGTCGATGGCAATTTCGCTGACCAGAGGCTGACTGGTGCAGGCCATGCCGTTGCGGGCAATGACCATGGAGCGGGTTTCAATGTTCGGGCTGCTGATGCGATCCTGGGCAACACCGTTAGCGGCAATCAGCAGACAGGCAAGAAATGCGAGAAGAAGGTGTTTCATTTTTTTGATATTTGGTTCAGACACTTGGTGATCCGCCCGGCGATGTTGTTGATTTCTTCTTCTGTGATGGTCAGCGGTGGTGCGATGCGGAAGCTTTTTTCATCAAAAAGAAACCGGTCGACGATCAGATGAGACCGGAAAAGTTCTTTTTCCAGTTTATTCATGGTTGCTTCGTCCTGCAGCTCTACCGCGAGCATCAGTCCTATCTGCCGGATCTCTTTCACCAGCGGATGATTATTCAGTTTTTTCACGAACATCCGGCCTTTAGCCTGAGCCTTCTCATGAAGCTTTTCCTGCAGGATCACTTCCAGGCTGGCAAGGGCAGCAGCACAACTCACCGGATGCCCTCCAAAAGTGGTAATATGCCCCAGTTCCGGATGATGGGTAAGCAGTTTCATATTTTGAATCGAGGAAACAAAAGCCCCCACGGGCATGCCACCCCCCATGGCCTTGGCCAGGCATAAAATATCAGGCTCCACGCCGAAATGCTGAAAGGCAAACAGCGTGCCCGTACGGCCAAACCCCAGTTGGACTTCGTCGAAAATCAAGACGGTGCCCGTTTCGTTGCACCTGTCACGAACGGCACGAATGTAATTTTTGTCCGGAATGAGAATGCCGGCTTCCGCCTGAACGGGCTCGATCAGCACACAGGCCGTTCGTTCGGTGATGTGTGCCAGCGCGTCAAGATCGTTAAAATCCAGAAACCGGACATCCGGAAGCAACGGATAAAAGGCATATTTCATCTTTTCGTTGCCCAGCAGGCTCATGGCGCCATGGGTATGTCCATGGTACGCATTTTTAAAGGCGATCATCTCGGTACGTCCGGTCATTCTTTTGGCGAGTTTCAATGCCCCTTCAATGGCTTCACTGCCTGAGTTCACATAAAAAACCGAATTCAGACTTTCCGGAAGATGTTTGGCCATCAGGCCGGCCAGCTGCACCTGGGGTGACTGGATGTATTTACCGTACACCATCAGGTGCATGTATTTCTTGATCTGATCTTCAACGGCTTTGACCACTTTGGGATGCCGATGTCCCACATTGCTCACGGAAACGCCGGAAACCAGGTCCACATATTCATTCCCGAGATCATCATAAATATAAATTCCTTCGGCCCGGACAATCTCCAGGGCTTCAGGTTCTTCCGACGGAATGGCCACATTCCGGTAAAACAATTCACGGTTCGTGAGATACATACGAAACTTATTTTTTCAAAAATAGGAAAAGAAAAGGAATGAAAAACTTTACGCAATATTCTGCCGCTCAATGCAGAAGAAAATTCAACATGGCAAAAAGTAGTTCAACAAAAAAGCCCGCAAATAAAATTTGCGGGCTTTTTCGTGAACCCGGAGGGATTCGAACCCCCAACCTTCTGATCCGTAGTCAGATGCACTATCCAATTATGCTACGGGTCCCACGCGGCTCACGCGCCGTCTGCTTTTTAAACGCAGGTTGCAAAAGTACAATATTTTCAGATTTGTCAATATGGAATGAAAACTTTCTCCCAAAATTTTTCATCCGTTGCGGTCACAGCCTGTCAGGCCAGCTCCTAACCGGATCAAATCCAAACGAAAAGAGCACTTTTGAGCGGCTTCGGGGTTCTGGGGCCAGGGTCGTTGAGCAGGGCTTTTTTCAGGAAAGGCGGCAGTAAAAACTACGACGCCCCTTCGGCAGTTGGTTTTCTTTAAAAAAAACCCGTAGCTTTGCTAGGAGCTGAAAACCCAATTTACCTTTCCAGCGTTTATAGGATCCTGTTTTATAATGCTTTAAAAAATACGCCATGACAGAACGCAAACAACCGAAAAGATTCCGATTCGACATCGCGACCCTGTTCATCGGGGGTTTCACGTCCGTTTCAGGCCTGCTGGTCGTGCTTGGCTGGCAGTTTCACCTGCCGGAACTCACCACTTTCGGTTTGGGTCCGGTGCCCATGAAGCCCAATCTCGGCATCCTGTTTTTTCTGGGTGGGATCGTGCTGACTCTGTTGCCTTTCGACCGGAAAGTGTTCAAAACGATTTCCAGCGTTCTTTCTGTAATGATCTTTTTGCTTTCGCTGCTCACTTTTCTGGAATTTGTTTTATCCTGGAATCCGGGCATCGACAATATTTTCCTCCAGGTAAAAAGCCTCAGCAAGGCGCTCTCCTTCCCCAGCCGGATGGCAGCCAACGCAGCACTGAATTTCGTCCTGCTGGGCATTGTCTTCTTTCACATTACCTTTCGGAATAAGCTCAAAATCAATTTCGTGGTGGTCATGGTTGTTGTGGTAATCACCATCAGCGGCATCGGTCTGATCAGCTTTCTTTTCGGCTATAAGCCCATCAGCGACGCCACCGGTTATTATCGTCTGGCCACCAATGCCACGATCCTGTTTCTTTTGCTTTCGCTGGGGATCTATTTCACCTTGCGACAAAGGCTCAAGGGAAGAATCGGCATGGAACAGAAATTTCTGGCAGGTGCCACCGTGATCACAGTCACGGTCGTTTTCATCTCGATCCTTTCACTTTCCAACATCCGCTCCTGGCAAAAAACCCTGGACCTGCGCCAGAAAAATCAGGACATCAAGGATGTCGCCAATAACATCAGAAAAAGTATCGCAGATATTGAAAGCGGGACAAGCGGTTATTTTTTAACTACAGACACCGCAGATCTAACACAGATCAAAAGAGCCAAGGCTGAAATACCGGGACTTTTAAATAAGCTGAACCTTCTGACTTCTGAAAATTCTTTTCAGGAGCATATTTTCAGCGATCTCAGGCTGTTGGCAGAACAACAAATGAAAATTACCGATCAGATTGCCGGCGGCTTGAACCGCCCCATTACCCGACATCAGACCCTGACGTACTATGAACAGCTTGACCATGTCAGCAATCACATTCTGGACTTGCTTCATCAGGTGGAAATCTTTGAAAACCGAAAAATTGAGGAACAGCATTTCATTCTCGAAAGCCATGTCTCCCAGATAAACCTGCTCACCAAAATGGGGCTGCCGTTTTTGGGTATTTTGTTGATCCTTCAATACGTGTTCGTAGTGAATGATGTAACCAAACGGAAAAAGGCTGAAGCCGAACTCTTGAAGCTCAATGAGGAACTCGAAGACCGTATCAAGAGGCGCACAAAGGCATTAAACGAAAGCAGGGAACAATACCGGCGGATGGTAGAAAGTGTTCGTGATTATGCGATTTTCATGCTGGATGCCGAAGGATGCATTGCCAACTGGAATAGCGGAGCAGAAGAAATTTATGGATACAAAGCCGATGAGATCATCGGCCTGCACTATTCCAATTTATTCAGTCCCGGCGATATTAGGGCCGGCATTCATGAGGAAGTGTTGCTAAAGGCAACCACAGAGGGTCGTTATCAGCTCGTAGGCTATCGGATCAGTAAAGACGCTT
>JBJKPL010000260.1:0-3400 GCA_046706345.1 Candidatus Sulfidibacterium sp. | reverse complement strand
GGTAAATAACGAAGTTTGAGTCCTTTTTAGTCAAAATGGTTATCCTTCCCCCCGGAACCTTTTCTCCCGCCTCAGGGATTAAAATTCACCTCATCCTGTATTTCCCATGCCAGGGGATAAGCCCTTTTGATGCGTTGTAAAAATTTGATCGCCTCGATCCTTGTCCTGAAATCACCCACCCGCACCCGGTAATAGGGTTCGTTGAATGTGATATAGGCCGGAATGTTGTATTTTGCCATAAACTTATCCCGGACCACGTTCGCATCATTCAATGCATCATTGCCCGACCCTTTGTAGATCTGGATCCGATATCCCGGAATGGTGGGGAATTTTTTGTTCTGCTCCGTGCTCAGCCGCAACAACGAATCGATCCTGGCGTCACCGACGTACATTTGCGAATAGTCCTGCACCGTATCCCGAACAATGGTATCGTTGGCTGCGCTGCGGATCGTGTCCTGAGCAAAAAGACTGCCTCCCAGCAAAATCAACCCTGCAAAAAAAATCAACTTCTTCATTTTCCTCCTGAATATTAAATCATTTCTTCATCCTGATCGTAGTAGGTTGCCCGCAGGCTCATGACGGGCATTTTGGCCATGTGGATCAGCTGCTGGGAGTATGGACCCAGAAAGCGGCTGCCCGTGGTGGTCTCCTGATCGGTCATGATGGCGATCAGGTCGATACTGTGTTGCCCGGCATAATCGATGATTGCCGTGGCCACATTTTCGGCTTCAAGCGTGTTCAATTCGTAAGCCACTGCTGAATCCTTCAAACATTTCAGGGCTTCTTCGCCGAATGAATCGATACGCCGGCGGATGACGCCCAGTTTGGAATTGTATACCTTCAACAGATGGATCCGCGCGTGGAATTGCCGGGCCAGATCCATGGTAAAAGGAAGCTTTTTCTTGGTCTCCAGCGAGCTGTCGAGGGGCACCAGAATGTTCGAGATACTTTCCCCGATGGGATAATCCCCTTTGACGGTGACCACAGGACAGGGCGCCGAGGTGGTAATTCGGAAGGCATTGCTCCCGATCCAGTATTTCTCGTATCCGCTCACCCCGTGGGTGCCCGCAAAGATCAGGTCGGCCTTCAGCCGGAAGGCGATCTTCGAGACTTCCTGATAGACCTTTCCTTTCCCCAGATGGATCTTCATCGGAACTCCCGGATATTGCTCCGCATATTTTTTTACCAGGTCTTTCAGAAAATTCTTCCGGTCGATGCGTAATTCCTCCTCGATGGTGTCCATCAGATTGTCGGAAGACACCGAGTTGTCGATCCACACCAGCTCGAGGGACGCCGGAAGTTTTTGGGCGTAAACCAGGGCGTATTCCAGCGCATGTTCCGAATTCCTGGAGAAATCAAACGCAACGACAAGCCTTTTCATGGTTTTACTCTTTTGTCCACAAGGCACAAAATTAATCAATCTTACTGCATGGCCGAACCGAGGGCTAATATAAGCAAAAAAATTATTTTATCCTAACGTTTCTGAAGGGAAAAGAATTCTTAAGATTTTGTGAATGAAATAATAATGATCTTTCGGTTGGTTGGGTTGGAGGGCCTCCCGCCAAAAAGAAAAAGGCTGACATGATCCATGTCTGCCTTTTTCAGGATTGTTATGAAAATTAGTGTTTGCGACCGTTAAAGGTCATGTAAACGGTATCGGCCCCCGCACGGTCACCCTGGGTAAACGGGTAGTAAAAAGTGCTGTCCATCATGTTGAAACTGCCGTAATGCCCGTTGCCGGGATTGTGCAATTCATACATCAATTGCTGCCATTCATTTCCGTCGAAAGTTCCTCCCATCATAGAGCCTCCCATCATGGAACCTCCCATATTGGCGCTCATCATCGAATCCATGGAGAATCCGTACTGATTGTAAAAATCCTGACCCGTACTGCAAAGCATGATGGAATCCGAACCATTTTGGTACAGGCCCATCATAAACGTAGTGTCAAATCCCGTACTGTCATCATAGCAATGGATGGAAACCGTGGAGTCGTTTACCGGACTCACATCCGCCATGCCGGACGCATTGTTATTCCCGGAGGATTTGAATGTGGTTCCGGCCAGGATCCCCAGGTATGTTCCGGATACAGATTGTGCTTTGGAAATTTTTTGTTGGGGCGTCTTGCTGCATGAAACCAACAAAGCAGTGGTCAGAATCCCGAGTCCGATTAAACTAAACTTTTTCATATTGATCAATTTTTTGGTTCCTGAAATATTTATAAATAATTGCAATAGTGCCAGTAATGATTATTTTTCCTGTTTCGTTTGTGTTTTAGGCCGGGTTAGGAAAGCCGGTTCCTTTTCTGCAAATTTTCGTTCCTTGTCGTAAGCCAATACAGCAATTGCAAGTATGATGATCACGATCCAGTAAACAAAATGCGGGATCGGATGGGCATCCCCCTGTGCATAGGAGTGCAGTCCCCGTAAATAATAGTTCACGCCAAAGAATGTCATCAGGATGGACGAATATCCCAGCAGGGAAGCCAGGTTGAAACTGAATTGCGATTTGAGTCCGGGGAGTTTGTGCATGTGTGCAATAAAACTATACACCAGCACGCTCACCAGGGCCCAGGTTTCCTTCGGATCCCAGCCCCAGTATTTTCCCCAGCTTTCATTGGCCCAGATGCCCCCGATAAAGGTGCCCATGGTCAGCATGTAAAGTCCGATGGTCAGACTCCGTTCATTGATGGCGGTGAGCTCGCGAACCCGTTCCTGAATGGCCGCCCTGTTTTTGGGCGATTTCAGGGCCGAAAGGATCAGGTTGAAGAATCCCAGCAGGGCGCTCAAAGCCAGGAATCCATAGCTGGCTGTGATGATTGAAACATGAATGGTCAGCCAGTAGGATTTCAGCACCGGTACCAGGTTGGTAATTTCCGGGTCCATCCAGCTTAAATGGGCAACCATCAGGAAAATGGAACTTAAAATCGTGGTGGCTGCCACCGTCATCATGGATCGCCGAGAGAAGATCAGCCCGGCCAGCAGCGTGACCCAGGCAATGTAGATCATCGACTCGTATCCGTCGCTCCAGGGCGCGTGTCCCGCGATATACCAGCGCAGGATCAGACCCAAGGTCTGAACGATAAAAGAGAGAATGATGATCCAGAAAAGTATTTTCAGGACAGAAGGAATGACTTTCGAACCGCTCAGAAGGTCGACAAACAGCAAAACGATCATGACAAACCCGACCAGGCCGTAAATCATGCTCAGTCGGTCAAAGATCATGGCTTTGTTGTAGAAGATCTCTGCGCTGATCTTTTGCCCGGTAGGAAGGAGAGTTCCTCCGTATTGTTTCTGGAATTGGCCGATCTGTTTGATCAGGCCCCCGGCGATGGCCTCATTATGGCTGCCGACCGCTTTCAGGTAAGCCGGCAGCACGCTGGTCAGCATCAAGGAGTCAG
>JBJKPL010000259.1:0-6796 GCA_046706345.1 Candidatus Sulfidibacterium sp. | reverse complement strand
CGATATCTTGTGGCGCTGCCAGCCCAAATTCCTATCTTTGCACCTGACAAATCAAGGTCGTTAACAAGGAGCGCCCGGAAATGAAACGGATCTACAATTTTTTTATTCATGTTTATGCCGCCGCCATCCGGCTGGCAGCGCCGTTCAATCCGCAGGCAAGGCAATTTCTTTCCGGCCGCCGGGGTCAGTTTGGCAGGATGCAGGCGGCCGTTACCGGTAGTGAGGAGGTCGCATGGTTCCATTGTGCCAGTGTGGGTGAGTTTGAGCAGGCCCGGCCGGTCATTGAGGCTTTCCGAAAAAATTTTCCCGGTTACAGGATCCTGCTGACGTTTTTTTCTCCCTCGGGATATGAGATGCGTAAGAATTACGAACTGGCGGATTTTGTCTTTTACCTCCCCATGGACACGAGGGCCAACGCCCGGAAATTCCTCCGCATCTTCCGGCCCCGCCTGGCAATTTTCATCAAATATGAATATTGGTTCAATTACATCGATGAAATATTTAAAGCCGGTATCCCGTTGTATTTTGTTTCGGCCATATTCCGGCCACAACAGCACTTTTTCCGTTTCTACGGGGGCTGGTTCCGGAAGCAGCTGCGGAAAGTCACCTGGTTTTTTGTTCAGAACCAAGCTTCGGATGAATTGCTGTCGCAGATCGGCCTCGCACATCATGAGGTCAGCGGGGATACCCGTTTCGACCGGGTGCTGAAAGTGCTCGACAGCCGCTTTGATCTTCCGGAGATCGCCGCTTTCAAAGGGGATAACGACCTGCTTGTGGCCGGCAGCACCTGGCCTCCGGATGAGGAGCTCTTAGCCTCCTACCTGGACACCAGGCCCGAAAATTTCAAGCTTCTGCTGGTGCCTCATAAGATCGACGAAAATCACCTGGCCGGGATCATGAAGAAGTTCGAAGCGTATGCTCCGGTCCGATATTCCCAAAGCGAAGGAAGGGACCTTTCGGAGGTGAAGGTGCTGGTGATGGACCGGATGGGTTTGTTGTCGGGATTGTACCGCTATGCCACGCTGGCGTATGTGGGGGGCGGCTTTGGCGTGGGCATCCACAATCTGCTGGAAGCCGCCGTTTATGGTCTTCCGGTGATCTTCGGTCCCAACTACCAGCGGTTCCGCGAAGCGCACGATCTGCTGGCTGCCGGAGCAGGCTATAGTGTTAAAAATGCTAAAAAATTTCAGGAAACCACCGATCGCTTACGGCAGGATCCGGAGGCTTATCTGGCCGCCGCACGGGCTGCAGGCCGCTATGTACAAGGGAATTCAGGTGCAACGGAAAAAGTGATCCTGAAAATACGGGATTCTCTTCGGAAAAAATAAATGTACTCCTTTTTTCAAATCCGTTTATATTTGCACCTTTAAAAGGAATACTTATGATTACATTGTTAGCAAAAGCCCTTAGGAAACCCACTGCCGCCGACACAATTTTCCTCGTGAAAGACGGCAAGGACCTCACTTCTTTCGGCCTTACAGAGGAAGAAATTGCCTATGTAAGAAAACAACACAGGGATAAAAACAAGGTTATTGCCGTAAACCGCTATAAAAACCTTTTGATCGTAGTTTACGGTGAACTCTCGGGTACGTTGTACTCCCGGCTGGAATCCTGCCGCGTCCGCGGCGACGAGGCACAGCAGCTGCTGAACAAGGCCAAATCGGAACGCGCCGTGGTGTATAATGTCCATGCCACCAAGGAAGAAGAGCTTGCATTTGTGGAGGGGATGATGCTGGGAAGTTATCAGTTTATTAAATATAAAAAGGAAGCGAACAAGAATTCGGGAACCCTGAAGGAAGTCGCCGTATACGACACCCAGGTAACGGATCATGATCTGAAAGAGATCAAGAACATTACCGATGCGGTGTGTGCTGCCCGCGATATGGTCAACGAACCCGTGTCGTATCTGACGGCCGAAAAATTTGCCGAGGAGATGAAAACGCTCGCCGAATCGGCCAAAGCCAAGGTGGAAGTCTTCCACAAGGAAAAAATCGAAAGCCTGAAGATGGGCGGCCTGCTGGCGGTCAACAAAGGCAGCATCGAGCCGCCGACGTTCACCATGATCGAGTGGAAGCCGAAAAATGCAAAGAATGCCAAACCGTATGTTTTCGTAGGAAAAGGTGTGGTGTACGATACCGGCGGACTGAGTCTGAAGCCCACGCAGTACATGGACACCATGAAATGCGATATGGCCGGCGGTGCTGCCGTAGCCGGCGCGATGTATGCCATTGCCAGGGCCAAACTGCCGGTGTATGTCATCGGTCTGATCCCGGCCACCGACAACCGTCCCGACGGCAATGCCTATGCACCCGGTGATGTGATCACCATGCACGACGGTTCCACCGTGGAAGTGCTGAACACCGATGCCGAAGGCCGGATGATCCTGGCCGACGCATTGAGTTTTGCCAAGAAGTTCAATCCCGAGCTGGTGGTGGATGTCGCCACCCTGACCGGGGCCGCGGCCCATGCCATCGGACCCATGGCCATGGTGGGCATGAAATCGAAATCCGATCTGGATTTTGAGAACCTCACCCGCGTGGGATACCAGGTGCACGAGCGCATTGTGGAATTTCCTTTCTGGGATGAATACAAAGACCTGCTCAAATCGGAGATCGCCGACCTTAAGAATGTGGGCGGTCCGGAAGCCGGTGCCATCACAGCCGGTAAGTTTCTGGAGCATTTTACCGATTATCCTTACATCCATCTCGATATTGCCGCGCCTGCTTTTCTGGATAAAAGAGGCGAATACCGTGGTATCGGCGGCACCGGAGTCGGCGTCCGTTTGTTTTACGAGTTCATCAAAAGCAAAGCGGAATAAAAATTTTCTTTCTCGTCAGACGTTTTGAAAAAAGCAGTTAGACGAAGATCTTAAGCAGGGGGAATTGGTCTAACTGGCCATTTTCCCCTGTTTCAGCATCTGGATGGCGTCGCTGAGCGACCCGGCACGGACGACTTCTCCGGTATTTACAAAGTAGATCTCATCCGCACTGGCGATGGTGTTCAGGCGGTGGGCGATGATCACCCGGGTGGTGGTTTCAGGCAGCTTCTGCAGAATTTCCTCCAGCAATTGCTCGGTAACGGTATCGATGTTGGCGGTGGCTTCATCGAGAATGAGCAGGTCGGGTTTGCGGAGGACGGCACGCATGAAGGCGATGAGCTGTTTCTGTCCGAGGCTGATGCCCTCGCCCGTGACGTCTACCTTGGTCTCCAACCCCTGATCAAAGCGCTGCAGCAAAGTCTCAAGCCCGGCTTCCTGCAGGATCCGCGTCAGCTCCCCGTTTTTGTATTGTTGAAAGGCTTCATTCCCGTAAAGGATGTTGTCGCGGATGGTGCCGCTGAACAGGAAGGGCTCCTGCAGGATGAACCCGATCTTCTGGGTTCGTTCCTCCCGGGAATAAGTGCGGATGTCGCGACCCTGCAACAGGACGGTCCCTTTGGTGGGGTCATACAGGCGGGCAATCAGCGAGGCGGTGGTGGTTTTCCCGCCGCCGGTGGGCCCCACAAAAGCATAGGTCTTGCCCTTTTCCAGCTCAAAGCTGATGTGATGCAACACTTCCTTACCGTTGGGATAAGCGAAAGAGACATCCCGGAAGGCCATCAGCGAAGCCTCCTTCTCGGGTTTGCCGGCTTCCAGATAAGGCATGTCGTTTTCCATGTTCAATATCCTTAAGATCCGGTCCCAGGCCGCCAGGGCGACCTGGAAGTTGGCCCACAACGCAGCCAGCTGCCGGAGCGGGTTGTAGAAACTGTTGATGTAGGCCAGGAAGCTGATCAACAGCCCGATGGTGAACTGATGCACCGAGATCAGGTAGATGCCGAACGCCAGTACCACCAGCTGTCCGATGTTGGAAAGAAAGGTGTATACCGGCATGAACAGGTTGTTGGCAATACCGGCTTTCACGGCCGAATCGTAATTTTCCTGGTTGGCTTCATCGAATCGTTTTCGGAAATAATCGCGACGGTTAAAAGCCACCACCACCTTGAAATTGTTGAGGCTTTCCTGTACTTCCGAACTGAGGAAACCCACATTTTTTAAACTGACGGCATTACGGTGCTTGACCCACGGTGTGGTGAATTTGGTGAATAACCAGATAAAAATTGCCGGTGACAGGGCAGCGGCCCCCAGCGGCAGGTTGATGGACAGCAGGAAGATCCCGGCCCCGGTCATGATCAGGATCAGCCGGACAAACTGCATCAGCGACTGCGAGAAAAACTGGTTGATGTTGTCGGCGTCGTTGTTGATGCGGGAGATGAGGTCACCGGCTTTATTCTGGTTGAAGAAGTCCACCGGCAGCTCCTGTAATTTCATGAAAAGGTTGTTGCGGAAGGTAAACAGCATCCGCTGACCTACGGTGCCCATGAGCTTGGCCTGCACATATCCCGCTGCAACGGAGATTAAATACATCGCCAGCAGGATGCCGCTGAACAACAGCACCCCACGGTATTCCTTGGTCTGTACATAAGCATCGATGGTATGACCGATGATGAAAGGTCCCATAAGGTTGGCAATGGCGGTGATCACCATGGCGATGAAGGCCATCAGCAGGGTCTTTTTCTCTTCCACGGTCTCCGAAAACATGACCTTCAGCGAGCTGAAAGTCGATTTCTTTTTACCTGCGTTTTCCGGTGGTATATTAAGATTGTAATTCATAGTGACTGGTGCTGAGTTGTGAATTGTAGATCTGAATATATTCCGGACAGGACTCCAGGAGGTCTTTGTGTTTTCCCGTGGCCACCACTTCACCCTCCATCAGCAGGATGATCTGATCGTAATTCTTGATGGGGGCAATTTTCTGGGTTACCGAGATCAGCGTCAGGTTGGGATAGTTTTTCATCACATTGGTCAGGATCTTGCGTTCGGTTTCCCGGTCGACGCGTGCGGTGAAGTCGTCCAGCAGCAGGATCTTCGGATCCATGGCCAGTGCCCGAGCGAGCATGATGCGCTGTTTCTGGCCTCCCGACAGGCTGGTGCCCCTTTCCGAGATCATGGTATCCATTTTCTCCGGCAGGGTGTTAACAAATTCCGTGAGCTCGGCGGTCTCGAGCGCCCGGTTCAAGGAAGCGTCGGTCACGTTGTCGTTGAAGGCAATGTTCTCGCGCAGGCTGAGGTTGAACAAGACACTGTCCTGGAACACAAATCCGATCTGATTGCGGAACAGCTCTTTTTTGTAATCTTCGATGTTGACGCCATCGAAAAGAACAACGCCTTCCTGGGGCTTGATGAGCCCCGTGAGCAGGTAGAGCAATTGCGTTTTTCCGGCCGCCGTGGGGCCGATGATGGCAGTCTGGCTTCCGGATTCGACGGAAAACGAAACTTCCTTCAGGGCGGGTTTCCCTTCATAGGAAACCGTAACGTTATTCAACTCGATACGGCCCTCCAACGGTTTTTCCAGGGTGCCCCTGTCTCGGGTCTCGGGGGCTTTCATCACCCGGTCTATCCTTTCGTAGGAGGCTGAAGCCCGCGCGATGACATTGCTCATGAAACCGATGACGATGATGGGAAAGATCAGAATGGAAACGTAACTGTTGAAGGCCGCAAAATTCCCCAGCGTCAGGGATCCCTTGATCACAAAATGACCCCCCAGCGCCAGAATGATCAGAATGGCCAGGTTGGCCAGAAACTGGATCACCGGCATGAGGGTCGCAAAAAACGTTACGATGGAGATCCCGATGTCTTTGGCTTCGGTGCTGGCGGCAATGAACTTCCGGTACTCCTGGGTCTGGGAGTTGATGACCCGGATGATGGCGGCGCCCAGGATACTTTCGTTGATGACTTTGTTCAGCCAGTCGATCACTTCCCGGGAACGGCGGAACAACACCCGCACTTTTTTCAATACCAGGTAAAATGAGATCCCGATCAACGGGATGATCATGATCACCGGCAGGGCCAGTTTCCAGTCGATGGTTAGCAGCAGGACGCAGGTACCGAGGATGATGAACACCGACGACACGATGGTGGAAACAGCCTGGGCCACGAACATTTTTACCGAATCCATATCCGAAGTCAGGTTGGTGAGCAACCGTGAGGGATTGGATTGTTGGATGAAGGCGTAACTCTGCCCTGAGATCTTGTCTGAAAGTTTCTTCCTCAGGTCGCGGGCCACCCGTTCCGAGGCATAGGTCTGAACGATGGACTGCAGGTAGCTGAAGACAAAAATGATGAAAACGGCGATGAGGAAATCCGTGATCAGGGAACGCATCATAAAATGTCCGTGGGAATAGGAATCGATACCGCGAGCGATGAGCTTGGGGATGACCAGGTTGGTGCCGTTGCCCACCAGGGTGAACACCACCAGGATGAAGATCATCATCCGGTAGGGCTTCAGCAAGGCGAAAAGCTTGGCCTGACTCTTTTTTTCCGGAACAGGTTTGTTCTTTTTTGTCATGATCAGTGAAAATCTTTGCAAAGAAAAAGCAAAAATCCGGTCGTGCTACGAACTGATCCTGAAATGACGGGGATTTTACTCTTGAAACGCCTCAGAATTCACCGGACTTTGCCGACAGGATGATTTTGAAAAATTGTATCTTGTGTTCTTCTTAGGGTTTGATTTTGTTTACAATAAAAAGGAAAGCTTTCCGAATCCAGCAGAACTCAATGGCATAAAGAGCCATGAATACCAGTCCCACTACCACCGGCAAAATTCCCCCAAAACCAAACATCATGCTCCAGAAAAATCCCAAATAAAATTCGGGTTTATAGATGGGATAAAACAGGGCCAGTACAAACGTAAGCAGTAACAGGTAATTGGTTAAATTGATCTGGTGAAAATATAAAATCGTCATCGCGGCCCCAAAG
>JBJKPL010000258.1:0-13735 GCA_046706345.1 Candidatus Sulfidibacterium sp. | reverse complement strand
CATGTTTTTCTGAACCATGGCTGTTTTCTTTTTTAGGATTGAAAAAGGTTTGTATTCAGGGCTTGCAGCGTCCTTAGCTTGTCCTCCGAGTTGACCAGGATGGACATATTATAAGGACTGGCGCCGTAAGAGATCATCCGGATCGGGATGTCCTTCAGCGCTTTGAAAAGCGAATGGGCATGTCCGGTCTCGTCGGCGCCGATGTTCCCCACGATGCCCACAATGGTTTTGTTGTGCTCCACACTCACGGTTCCGTAAGATTTCAATGCTTCCACAATTTCATCCAGATGACGGGTGTCGTCAACGGTGATGGATACGGCGACCTCCGAAGTGGTGATCATGTCAATGGACGTTTTATATTCTTCGAAAACCTCAAATATTTTCCGCAGGAAACCGTAGGCCAGCAGCATGCGGCTGGATTTGATCCTGATGGCCGTGATGTTGTCGCGGGCGGCCACGGCTTTAAAGCCGCTGCCGTTGTGCTCTTTGCTGATCATCGTTCCGGGATCTTCGGGATGCAACGTGTTTTTCAGCAGTACCGGGATGTTGGCTTTCTGGGCCGGCAACACACAAGATGGGTGCAGGATCTTGGCGCCGAAATACGCCAACTCGGCGGCTTCGTCAAACAGCAGTTTGCGGATGGGATGGGTGCCTTCCACATAGCGTGGGTCGTTGTTCTGCACCCCGTCGATGTCGGTCCAGATCTGGATCTCTTCCGATTGGATCGCAGCCCCGAACAAGGACGCGGAATAATCGCTGCCGCCGCGGCCCAAATTCGAGATCTGCCCTTTGGCGTTGCTGCAAATAAAGCCCTGGGAAATGTATACCTGTACCTCAGGAATCCGGATCAGGGCCGAATGCAACCGCTGCCGGATGTCTTCCACATCGGGTTCGTTGTCCTCGTTCACCCGGATCAGCGTGGTGGCGTCCAGTAAGGCGGATGAAATGCCCTGCGACAACAGCAGCTGATGGAACAGAAAGGTGGAAATTAGTTCGCCTGTGGCAACGATGGTGTTTTCACTGATCTTGCCGTGATATTCCGCGATGTGGGTTTCGATCCGTTCAAAGATCTCCCCGATGTATTGCCGGGAAGCCCGGGTGTCTTCCAGCAACTGGCCTGCGGTTTCTTCATAATGCTTTTTCAGGCCCGCGCTCTCCGTCCGGGCAGCTGCTTCCTTTCCTTCCTCCGCCAGCCGGCTGATCTCCAGCAACGTGTTGGTGGAACCGCTCATGGCAGACAATATGACCATGCAGGTGCCCTGATCGCGGATGATCTTGTAAATATTCCTCAACCGCTGCGCCGATCCTGCCGAAGTGCCCCCAAATTTGAAAACTTTCATGCTGATGTAAGTGTGTTTTTGTTTTTATTTCGTTTTCAATCATAAAAAAAGCCCGGTCTTTTTCGACCGGGCCTTTATGTATCGTATCCACAAAGCAATCTCACCGGTCGTGTCGCGCACTCCGCTTCATTTGCTTCCTGGTCTTCATTACAAAATTCATCTTCAATTTTAATTTGCGGCAAAGATAGAAATTATGTCATATGTCAAGGAAATTTTTGATTTTTTTAATGGAAATTCATGGGAAGCGAAGACGGGAATACAAAAGTTTTTTGCGTTGCCATTCCATCAGTTACACGAAATATATAATTTCGTAGTGCGAAATAAATCGAACGGCTTCGAACAATCCAACATTAAAAAACCATGGTTGCCATTAAAATATTCGCTTTTGCTATGATGCTGCCAGGGTTGATTGTGCTTTTTTTCAGAGTTGGCCAACCCGCATGGAAAAGCATCAAAAATGTCAAAAGGACTCAAAAGCTGTTGCTACCGGCGATGGCGCTGCTGATACTGTTTATGCTGTTTCCGGCCATCACCCATGGTCGCAATGCCCAGGGCATGGCAAACCCTACCGGCATCCTTGAAAAGAAAACCGGAAGCTTCAAAGGGCAACCTTCCGCGCCAGATTCCGGTTTCGTTGTATTTCAATCCAAAGACCGGGAGCAGCTGCATCCTGAGGCGAAAAACCCCGTGCCCAAAGCCATAGGCCGGACTTTTTCTCAGGATCAGGAAGAGACGCTGGTTGCTTATTTGAGGTACTACAGCGGGAAAGAGGTCACCATCAATGCCGTATGGGGTAACCAGCAGGCATCCCGGTATGCGGCGGAACTGAAAGAGGTCTTTCAAAAAGCAGGTTGGAAGGTGAATGGTGTGAATGAAGGCATGTATGACCATCCGGTCCATGGGATCGTACTATCGGTTCCAGGGGATTCCGTGCCAAAAACGGCTTATGTCATCTGGCGCGCATTCACCATCATCGGGGTTCACCTGACCGGCAACAAAGATCCGAATCAGCACACCCGGGGAGTGACCCTGATCATCGGATCAAAAGAGAAATAAACGCAACGGCGATTCATTATTTATACAACCGGGATATTGTTGTGTTCTGATGCATTGAAAACTAGGAGACGGCAAAAATATTTCTTATCTTTACTAAGAAAATACCCTAAACCTGATTGTATGGAAACACATCTCAAATGGCGAAGAGGATTCTTTTCAAACCGTTGTGTGATCTTTTCAGTTGATCAACCGGTGGGGGAGCTGAAATTTGCCTCTTTTTCCACCAAAACCACAGCATCCCTCTATGATCAGGAATACACGTTTCTCTCAAAGGGTTTTTTTAAGGATTATACTCTGGTCTATGACAAGGAGAATAAACTCCTGGAAAAAATCAATCATTCAGGATGGAAACAACCCAGGACCCTTTTTGAGGGCCGGCCGATAAAATGGCAGTACGAAAACCGCTGGAAGACCCAATGGACTGTTTTCGATGCCAAAGGGACTCACATAAAATATTCAGGAACCGGGCAGAAAGGCGACATCGAACTGCGAACCGAAGTTCCTCTGCTGGTGCTCGCGGGATTGTTTGTGGCGGATTATTACCGGCGGGCAGCTGTGGCGGTTGCCGTGGTAGTGGTTACCGTTTTGATATTCGGGAATTTCGGTTCGAATTTTTGAAAAAAATACGATGAAAAAATACAGTATCCTGCTTTGGACCATGGCCATTCTGGTTTGGGTTTTTATGCTGGTTCTCTTGATCATAGCGCTGACGGACCATGCGCCTACGAATCCATTCAGAGAATACCCCGAGGTCATCGGCTTGGGTTTCCTGCTGGCCAGCGGTTTTATGCGGTTTGTCTACAACCGGACAAAGCATTAAACACAGGCAACCTTACAATACAAAAAATTAAAAAAGGGATAAAACCCGTCCGCCATGGGCGGACGGGTACCAATCTAATTCTCAATTAAATTTTTTATCCCTGTTTCATGGCCTTTTTCACGCGGTCGGCGGTTATGGGTAACTCCAGCACCCGGGCCCCGACGGCATCAAAAACGGCGTTGGCGATCACGGCTCCCATCAGGATGATGGCCGGTTCACCGCCGCCTTGCGGCGGATCGTCCTTCCTGTCAAGGATCACGGTTTCTATTTCGGGCACCCAGGAAAACCGGGGAAGCTCATAAGTGTCGAAGTTTTTGTCGAGAACGTCGCCGCCTTTGAAATGCAGGTCTTCTTCCAGGGCATAACCCAGGCCCATGGTAATGCAGCCTTCCATCTGGATGGTGGCACCTTCGGGGTTCACTGCCAGGCCCATATCCTGGGCGGCGACCACCCGTTTCACTTTGATCTCTCCGGTGTTTTTGTTCACCTCCACTTCGCCGATGGCAGCCACAGAAGTGCCGGCGTCAATGCCGCATGCCATTCCGAAACCTCTTCCACTGGGGCCTTTGCCCGGTTTGTATCCGAATTTGTCTGCTGCGGCCTTTAACACGCGTTTCATTTTTTCATCGGTCAGATTCTGCAATCTGAATTCCAGGGGGTCAATGCCGGCTTCCGCTGCCATGATATCGATCTGCGATTCGCGGCCAAAGGTGTTGGTACTGTTCCCGGGAGCTCGCCAGGGGCCTACGGCAAAGGGGTGCGGACTTGCTACGCCCCGCCCCGAATTATGCGATACCGTTACCGAATTGGGGATCGAATAAAACTCACTGGCGCCTCGCGAACCGGCAAAATACACATGATAATCCCAGTAGGACAATCGACCGTTTTTGTCGATGCCCGATTTGATCTTGACCACTGCGGCGGGACGGAAAGAATCATAGAAAAATTCATCCGCCCGTGTCCAGGCCACCTGAACGGGTTTGCCTGAAAGTTTCGACAACCGGGCGGCAGTGATCACTTGCAGGTTTCTCGACTTGCCGCCGAAACCGCCGCCTACAAACGGCGAGATGATGTGCACGTTTTCGGGCTTGAATCCCAGTGCCTCGGCTACTTCATCCTTGGCAGGAAAAGGCGTCTGCGTTGATGGCCATACCGTGATCTTGTCGCCTTCCACATGGGCTGTGGCCGTGTGGGGCTCGATGGGCGCATGGGCCTTATATCCGTCAAGGTAGGTGCTTTCGATGATCTTCAGCGAATCTTTCCTGCCTTGCTGTTCGTTTCCGGTGACTGCGATGGTTTCGCCTTCCGGCGCTTTTTCCAGCAGATAGTCAAAAATGGTCTTTTCGTTGAGGTTGGAGTCGGGGATGTCCCAGGTTGCTTTGATCTTCATCAAGGCTTTCTCCGCCATGTCCGGCAGGGCATGCAATACTGCCACCAGATCACCGTCCTCGATCACCCGGGCGTCTTCCACGGTGTTGACACCGGAAATATCCAATGATGTGCGGCGGGCGGCATGGGACGGCGGTCGGAGTATGGCTGCATAGAGCATCCCGGGCAACCGGATGTCACCCGCATACCGGGCTTCCCCGGTCACTTTGACAAATGCATCGTGACGCAGATAGGACTTGCCCATGATCCTGAACTGATCGGATGTTTTCACCGGAACTTTACCCGAGGCATGGCGTTGGATCACTTTGCCTTTTGTCAGCTGTCCGTAAGTGACTTTTTGTTTTTTGTTCATTCGGTTATACACGATGCCGTCATCGGTGATCAGCTGATCCGTCGGGCATTTCAGGAAATCGGAGGCGAGCTCGAGCAGCACCTGCCGTCCCTCGGCACCGGCTTCACGCAACGGTGGACCAAAGAAGCGGGTGGACATGGAGCCGAAGGTTCCCATATCCCAGGGGCAAACGTCGGTGTCGCCCATCACCATGTCCACGGAGTCAAAAGCAACATCCAGCTCGTCGGCGAGCATCTGCGCCAGCGAAGTGATCACTCCCTGGCCCATTTCAATTTTACCGGTGAAAAGTGATACGCGGCCGTCTTCACCGATCCTGAGAAAGGCGGTGAAATCTTTCGGCAGCTAATGTGGATTGAAGCGGCCTTCGCGCTGGGCCCACAGCGAAGGAAAATGGCCGAGGATCATAAAAATGAAGATGCCGCCGCCCGTCAGGCGGATGAAATTACGACGGTCCAGATTTGGACTGGAGATGTCCGTAAAGTCTATGTCAAGATAGTTGTCGTCTTTCATGATGTTATCCTCCCATTTCTTTTGATGCAGTTTCAACAGCTTCTATGATACGTTTGTGTGCTCCGCAACGGCAGAGATTGCCTTCCATTTCTTCTACGATCTGCTCACGTGTCGGATGCGGATTTTTTTTCAGAAGTGCCCAGGCGTTCATCAGCATGCCGGGCGTGCAGTAGCCGCATTGCAGGGCGTCATGGTCCATGAAGGCTTGTTGAAGGGGATTCGGTTTTCCGTTGGTCATCAGTCCTTCCACGGTGATCACCGTGCTGTTTTCGACGTCTTTGAGTGTGGTCTGGCAGGACCTGACGGCTTCGTCATCGACGATGACGGTACAGGCGCCGCAAAGGCTTTCACCGCAACCGTACTTTGTTCCGGTGAGCCCCAGGTCGGTACGCAAAACCCAAAGAAGCAGGCGGCTGCTGTCGGTGCGCACTTCCACCGGCTTCCCGTTCAGGTTGAATTTGATGAGTTCTTTCATGTCGTGAGTCTTGGGTTAATTTTCGGTCCGAAATTAATCGTACTAAATTAATAAATTCCTAAAATTAGAAGGACTAAACGACATAAAAATGAGCTCCTTTAGACGAAATGGGCGTTTGAAATGATGAATGAAGCATTTTGAATGATGAAAGCCTTGTTTCAGTCTTTGGTTGAAGGGCAGCTGGACCGGCAATCCGGCATGCGGGTGGATCAGCAGGAAGGCAAAAGCGGCTGATAATCCTGCTTAAAACGGGCTTTTTGCCACCGGAGCAATATTCTGGGAGGCGAAATCACCGTCCAGATATTTAAAATAACCGGTGATGGCAATCATGGCCGCATTGTCGGTGGTGAACTGGAATTCCGGAATGTGAAGGGTCCAGTTTTCTTCCTGTGCCAGTTTTGTCAGGGCATCCCGCAGCCCTGAGTTGGCGGAAACCCCACCGGCAATAGCTACTTCCGTGATGCCTGTTTCTGTTACGGCTTGCTTCAGTTTTTTCAGCAGCGAAGTGATGATGGCGTTTTGCATCGAGGCTGCCAGGTCGGCTTTGTGCTGTTCGATAAAATCCGGATTCTCTTTCAGATGATCGCGAACGAAATACAAAAATGAGGTCTTCAGTCCGCTGAAGCTGAAGTCCAGCCCCGGAATTCTGGGTTCGGGGAATGGAAAGGCTTCCGGATCTCCGGCCTTCGCCAGGCGGTCGATGTGGGGGCCGCCGGGATACGGCAAACCCATGATCTTGGCGGTCTTGTCGAACGCCTCGCCGGCGGCATCGTCGATGGTGGTGCCGATGATGTGCATGTCCGAAGGACTGTTGACTTTTACGATCTGCGTGTGGCCGCCCGAAACCGTAAGGCACAGGTAGGGGAATACAGGGACGGTTTTGCCTTCCGGCCCCTGGATGAAATGGGCCAGAATATGTGCTTTCAAATGGTTGACCTCGATGATCGGAATATTGAGTCCCAGGGCAAACGCCTTGGCAAAGGAAGTGCCTACCAGCAAGGATCCCAGCAGGCCGGGACCTCTTGTAAAGGCAATCGCGCTCAACTGATTTTTCTGTATATTTGCTTTGCGTAATGCCACCTCAACGACGGGTATGATATTTTGCTGGTGCGCCCGGGAGGCCAGCTCGGGCACCACCCCCCCGAAAGTTTTGTGAATGTCTTGATTGGCGATCACATTCGAAAGAATGACCGTATCTTTCAAGACGGCGGCCGAGGTGTCGTCGCAGGAAGATTCAATACCTAAAATGTAAACACTCATTTGGAAAAAAATAAACATAGCAAAAGTATCAAAAAAAGGATCACCGCCTTTTTGCTTTATGCTTTGTTAACGTTGTTCCTGCTCCTGTTGATTGCGTCCTTCCTGCTGAGACAGAATTTCGTACAGAACTATATCGCTCAAAAAGTCACCTCATCCCTGTCAAAAAAAACAGGGACCCAGGTGACGTTGAAGACTTTGGAAATTGATGTGATCAAAGGCCTCGAAGCCACTGACGTACAGCTGAACGACAGTCTGGGAGGCCGTATCCTGAAGATCGGAGTCCTCAAAGCCCAGCCGGAGTGGTTCGAACTGCTGGCCGGCAGATTCCGCTTCCGTTCAGCCAGCCTCGATACAGTTGACTTGCGGATGATCATTCGGAAGGGACAGAATGACTATTCTTTTGTGCAGTTTATCAACAAGCTTTCAGGTACCGACACAACCTCGTCTGCAGGCGGTAAGCCTTTTAAACTGACCTTTCGCAGGGTCAACCTGTCGGAAGTGCATTTTGTACTCCACGACGAAAATGTGGCCGACACCATCGAACCCCATACCATCGATTTTAACAACCTGGATATCCGTCATGGCAATATTGCTGTTCGTAATTTTAGTCTTTCAGACGGGATCCTGCATTTTGTTGTCACCAACCTGAGTGCCTCCGAGCGTTCGGGTTTTGAGATCAAGAAACTTCAGACTGATATGACCATCGACCCGCGGCATTTCAGCTTTAAGAATACCGTGGCCGAGACCAACCACTCCAGCATTCGGGTGAATTATGAGATGCAGGGACCCAGCTGGGCCACTTACAGTTACTATGACGATTCGGTGAGGATGTCCGCCCGTTTCGGAACCTGCGTGCTGGACATGGCGGACCTGGGTTATTTTTCCAGCGTGATGTTTACCATGCCGAACACGCTGAAGATCCTTGGCGGGACCGTGACCGGTCCGCTGCGCGACCTCCACGGCAGCAACCTGGATTTTGAATACGGCGAAAAGACCCATTTTACCGGTGACGTATCCTTTACGGGATTGCCGGATTTTTACAGCTCGGACATCCATGCTGATATCAAAAGATTCACGGTTTCCTATCCTGATATCACCTCCTTCGGACTCCCCGGCGACAGTACCATGCACCTTGTATTTCCCGATGCCATAAGGAAATTCCAGCCCATGACGCTGGCCGGACGCTTCGACGGCAAATACGGCGATTTTATTACCCGCCTGCAGATCCATCCCGCAGACAGCGGTCGCCTTGATCTGGGCATCGCATTGCGGACGCAAAACGATACGATCGTGAAACTGGGGTTGAATGTAAAAGGCTCCGGATTTCCGCTGAATGAAATCCTGCATACCAATGGCATGCTGGGGCATGCCGATTTTCAGGGGTCCGCCTATCTGGACAAGACGCTGCGTGATTCCACCGGTGTTCGCCTGAATCTTAACGTGAAAAGGATCTACATCAATGCCTACCGCTATCATAACCTTCGCTTTCAAGGCCTGTTAAGGCATGATACGCTGAAAGCAGCCTTTACGGTCAACGATCCGCATCTGAATATGACGCTGGACGGTTTGGCGGACCTGAAAAAAAAGCCGGTGCTTCACCTGAATCTGGCCCTGGAGAAGGCCGATTTCGATTCCCTGAACTGGTGGACAGCCAAGGATTTTCATCTGAAAACCCAGGGGCAGATCTATTTCCGTGGGTTGGACCCGGACTCGATGACGGCCCGCATTTATCTCACCCACTCGGATTTGCGCTTCGGACATACCAACTATCCGGTGGAAAAGATCCAACTGGATAAATATCTCCGGCCCGGAACGGGAATGGTGCTGAAAATCAACTCCGATTTGCTGAATTTCAGCATGACCGGTCACTATGGATTGTCGGAACTGGGAAGATCTGTGGGGCAGTTTTTGAACCATTTTTTCCCCATGTCCACCCTGCCGCCACCGGTGAAAGAATTTGCCTCAAAAGATGTGAATGTGAAACTCGAACTGGTAAAACCCCAACTCGTGGGAGATCAGTTTCTGGATGGACTGAAGATCAGTCCTGATGCTACGCTGGAGGCAAAAATCAATTTCAGCAACCATCATCTCGAAGCCTGGGGCCACGCCGCAAGAATGCAGTTCCAGGGGATTGATTTCACCGATAATACTTTTCAGGCGGATACGCACGACGGAGCCCTGCGTATGGAAGGCCGTATCCAGCACCTGATCCTGAAAGACAGTACCAAAACCGATAAATCGGTATTTGGAATGGACAGCCTGCTGGCCCGTACCGTGATGCAACACGACAGCCTGCATTTCGGACTATACTGGGATAATAAGGGAACCAAACTGAAAAACATCGGCGACCTTGAAGGACTTTATGTAAAGCACGACAGCCTCCAACGCCTGAGCATTCATAAATCAAAGATTTACATCAACGACACGCGGTGGAATAATCAGCCGAAGAATGCGCTGATTTACGACAAGCAGGGCTGGCGTTTTGAAAATTTCCTCATTACGGGGGGGGATTCCCGCATCTCTTTCCTGGGAAGGATCCCCAGCGTGGCAGGCGATTCGCTGGAAGTTTCTTTCCATAACTGGGATCTGGCCAACCTGAACCTGCTCTGGCGTTACTGGGGTTTTAGCCTGGACGGAAAGATGAACGGTTATCTGAACGTCTCCAACATGGGCACCAGCTTTGCCCGGGTCGCCAACCTGACCATCGACAGTCTGTCGCTGAATCAGTCCGGCCTGGGCACGGCCTACATTTTAAGCACCTGGGATAATGTCAACAACTCCGCTTTCATTAAATCACAGATCATCCGAAAAGGCGCCGCGGGGGCAAAAAAAGTCTTTGGTATGGAAGGTTTTTATTATCCCTACCGGGTCAATCAGCTGGACATG
Organism: Candidatus Sulfidibacterium sp.; assembly: GCA_046706345.1. Lineage (GTDB taxonomy): Bacteria > Bacteroidota > Bacteroidia > Bacteroidales > F082 > Sulfidibacterium. The sequence goes on along the minus strand of JBJKPL010000258.1, from coordinate 3,647 downwards.
AACCTGACCTTTAACGGAATCCGGCTGAACGGAGTGAATCCTTTTCTGAGCGAATACATCTCCAAACTTCACGGGGAAGCCAGCGGTACGGTCGGTGTGCACGGAACCCTGGGCTTTCCCGAGCTCTCCGGCGCGCTGACTCTCGACAATGTGGGACTGGTCATCAATTATCTGAACACGAAATATACCTTCCGGCAAAATACCTTTGTCTTTAACAAAAATGATATCGACTTCGGGCGGTTCATGCTTTATGATACCCTGGGCAATCATGCGGTGGTGCAGGGCAAATTGTTGCATCACAACTTCCATGATCCTCGGCTGGATGTCCGGTTGTCTACCAACCGGTTGCTGTTTTTCAACACGACCCAAAGCATGAACCAGATCTATTATGGCACCGCCATCGGCTCGGGTGATATCAGCATCAACGGACCCCTGGATGACATCCAGATGGATCTGAACGTGCAAAGTGAAAATGGTACTTCGGTGGTGCTTCCGTTGGATGACAACTCAGAGTTTTCGGATAATGATTTCATTATCTTCCGGAAACCGCGCCAGGATACGGTAAAAGGAAAAACCGAAGCTTCTTTGCTGAATCAGAATCAGAACTCCCAAAGCCAGTACCAGATCAACATCAATATGGGCATCCGGCCCAGCGCCTTGTTGAAGATCTACCTGCCCTCCGGCCTCGGAACCATCGAATCGCAGGGGGAAGGCAATCTGAAACTGAATGTTAGCTCTTCGGGTGATGTCAGTCTGGCCGGCGACTACAATGTCGACAAGGGGGCCTTTGATTTTACCCTCGCAGACCTGGTGCGAAAACATTTCGAACTGGTGAAAGGAGGCCGTATCTCCTGGTCGGGCGATCCCTACAAGGCCACGGTCAACATCAAAGGTCTTTATAAGCTGAAGGCCGACATCAGCACCCTGGGCGTCACCATCGATACCACGGCAAGCTATAAGAACCGGGTGAATGTGGATTGCTATGTGGTGATGTCCAAGGATCTCTTCAACCCGCAGATCGGGTTCCAGATCAAATTTCCCGACCTTGATCCCGACCTTCAGCGGTTGGCGTATGCACAGCTGGATACCACCAATGCCGCCCTGATGAACCAGCAGATGATCTCGTTGCTGGTGCTCCGCTCGTTTTCCATGAACAGCGTTACCAACGCTTCGTTGAGTTCTTCCACTTACAGCATCCTTAGCAATCAGCTGAGTGGGCTGTTGTCGCGGATCAGCAAGAATATCAATGTGGGGGTTAGCTACAAACCGGGGGATAAACTCTCGAAAGAGGAGTTTGATCTGGCGTTATCGACGCAGCTTTTCAACGACCGGCTGTCCATCAACGGCAATTTTGGCATGTCGTACAACCGGCAGAGCAACTCTACCTCCAATCTGGTGGGAGATTTGGACATCGACTATAAGATCACCAAGGACGGCCGCTGGCGCCTGAAAGCCTTTAACCATTCCAACGTAAACTCCTGGTACTATTACAACAACTACGATAAGATCTCACCGTATACCCAGGGCGCCGGTCTGGTTTATACGAAAGCATTTGATAATTTCTGGGAGCTTTTCGGGAAAAAGAAGAATCCTCGCGCCAGAAAAGCAAAGAGTGTGGATAAAGCCAAACTCGAGGATAAGAAGAAACCATGAAAAATTTCAGGGTATATAAGTCGTCCGCCGGTTCGGGCAAGACCACCACGCTGGTAAAAGAATACCTGAAGATTGCCCTGGAGCATCCGGAAAGTTTCCGCAATGTGCTGGCCATCACCTTCACCAACAAAGCTTCCCAGGAGATGAAAGACCGTATCCTGGGCACGCTGGAGCACATGGCCCGGGGTGAAACCGAAGGGACATTCACCCGGGATCTCATGCAGGAAACCGGTCTTTCCGCTGAACAGATCACTGCAAGAGCAGAGGAGTTGCTGTCGCTGATCTTACATCAATACGATGAGTTCTCCGTCAGCACCATCGACTCGTTCGTCCATCAAGTGGTGCGCTCCTTTGCTACCGATCTGAAGTTGCCACAGGGTTTTGAGATCGTCATCGACGACGACGACATTGTTCCTTTCATCGTCGAGGGGATCTATGATAAGCTCGGGGCCGATCCGGCATTTACGGAAATTTTGCTGGAGTTTGCCCGCAAACGGGTGGATGATGAAAGAGGTTATGATCCGACCGAGGAACTTTCAAAATTTATCAAAAAACAACTGCAGGAAGAAGGATTTCACGAGATCAGAAAGCTGGAACCCTATTCCAGTAAGGATTTTCTGGCGGTCATCAAAAAGCTGCAGGGAAGCCTGGCTGCCGCCCGAAAAGTGATGCAGGAGAAAGCCAAAGAAGCCCTGGCCCTGATTGGCAGTCAGGGATTGGAGACAGCAGACTTTTATCGTGGAAATACCGGAGTGGAAGCTTATCTGCGAAGAATCGCGGAAGGGCCGCAGGACTGGAGTAAACTGTTCCCCAATTCTTACGTTAAACAGGCGTATGAACAGGATACCTGGTACAAACAGTCGTTGCCCTCAGAAAAAAAAGCCCTCATTGACGAAATTACCCCGCAACTGAAAACCGCCCTGATGGAGATCATCGAAAAGGTGTCGTTTTTTGCCATTCGCAAGCTGGTATATGACAATATCTTCGAGGTTGCATTACTACGCGAGATCCGCCTGATCTTCGATGCCTACACCGGGAAAACGCAAAAAGTGCATATTTCGGAATTCAACAAAAGGATCTATGAGGAAGTCGCTACCCAGCCGGTACCGTTTATCTACGAACGCATTGGACGTCGGTACCGGAACTTTCTCATCGATGAGTTCCAGGATACCTCGGTGCTGCAATGGAACAATCTGCTACCGCTCCTTGATGAGTCGCTGGCAAACGGAAATTTCAACATGCTGGTGGGCGATGCCAAACAGGCGATTTATCGCTTTCGCAGCGGTGAAGTGGAGCTTTTTACCCATCTGCCGCAGCTGTTTATGACCTCGCAAAATCCTGAAAATATGCAACGGGAGCAGAACCTGGTGAACAATTACGACGAACGAAAACTGGAAGTCAACTTCCGGTCGCGGGAAAAGATCGTTGATTTCAACAACCGATTTTTTGACTTTGCAGGAAAAAAACTCAGCCAGGGTTTCGATCAGGTTTACCGCGACCAGGAGCAAGACCTCCCCGAAAGGAAAAAAGAAGGCGGATACATTTCTGTTCAGTTTATCGAGTCGGAACATGCGGCGGATTACAGGTCAAAAATGCTGTTGCATATGGTTGAAAATGTGCAGAAGCTGATCTCGAAGGGTTACCCTGCCCGGGATATTTGTGTGTTGACCCGTACCAACGGCGCCTCCACGGAAATTGCCGCCACCCTGATCGAACAGGGGATCCCGGTGGTTTCCTCCGAATCGCTGAAATTATCGGCGTCACCGGCGGTCAGGATGCTGGTGGCCTTTCTGAAACTGCTTTCGGAGCCCGAAGATATGCTGGCTTTTGCGGAGTTTTTGGCACCTTTTCTGATGCTCAGAAACGCGGAAGAAAAATTCCACAGCCTTTTTACAGAAGGGATGAAGAACCCGGACCGATGGCAATGGCAGGCACACCAGTACGGACAGGAACTTCCGCCGGAGGAAGCCTAGCCGCAGAAGACCGACCCCCCC
>JBJKPL010000257.1:0-13654 GCA_046706345.1 Candidatus Sulfidibacterium sp. | reverse complement strand
GTATTGGAAGGGACCATGGGCAGGGTGGTACTGTCGTTTTCCCGGGTTACCTCCAGGTTTTCCTTCATCCAGAGCTGGCCGCCGATCTCAATGACGGCATAAACATTTCCATCGACATCACTCACCGTGCCCAGGGTTTTGAACCTGACCACATTGCCGTAGGCCGTGTCTGTGCTGTTGACGGCAAAGGCCCGGGCATAATAACTGGTATTCACCTTTAACCCGGTAAGCTCGGCCGTAAAGGTTCCGGTACCCGTTCCGGCGTCGGTCTTCTGGTCGTCTATCGTCGGGTTGTCGTTGCTTTGGCTCCAGCAAATACCGCGTTCGGTAACAGGACTGCCGCCGTCATTGGCAATGGTTCCCTCAATCCTGGCCCGGACATAGTAGGAAGTGTCGAACGTCGTGGTAACAGAAGCGCTTTTCGCCAGATCTCCCCGTTTGATACAGCCATTGAACAAAAAGAGAGAAAGGGCCAGAACAAGAAAAGAAAAACTTGTTTTTTTACTTGTGGAGGACATAATTTACATTTTGCAGGTTATGTGGATCATTATGGGCCGCAGCTCCGGAAGATTGGGAGAATATTTTGAAAAATCTTTTGATTTTGGAACGTTATCTTTCTGCCAAACGAATTACCCAGAAATATTCCTTTCCACTCCCGAAGTTACCGTCTCATCTTCTTCCCAAAAGTAAAAAAAGAAAGATAGATCGAAACAGGGCCGATAGATTTTAACATTTCATCTTGAGGAAGGTCACGCCTGGAAGAACTTTCCGGTTGGGATATTTTTGTTAGCTTTGTCTCTTAAGAATCTGTTTTTCGCATTCTACATTCTTTTCAGAATCAAGAAAAACAGCAAGTTATCCACACCTGATCTCAGCAGGCGAGACATCCGAAAAGTGGAAAAAACGAAAAGATTATCCTGTCTTTCAACGGAACCTTCAGGGTCCTGATACCCTTTTTGGGTCCCGGATCAAAGACAATGAAACATCAAAAACGTCCTATATGCAGGAAAAAGCGACACAAAAGAACAACAAGTTAATCAAGGCCTTCGGCCTGAACATGGCCATCATCCTGGTGATGAGTACCATCATCGGATCGGGAGTTTTCAAAAAAGTGACTCCCATGTCCCAGGGGCTTCAGTCACCGGGATTGGTGGTACTTGCCTGGGTTTTATCGGGGATCATCATTTTGTTTGGCGTTTGGAGTATCGCAGAGCTGGGCGCCATTTTTCCGCATTCAGGCGGACCTTTTTCATGGCTCGAAAAGATCTATGGCAAGCTAATATCTTTTCTTTACGGGTGGGCCAGTTTTACGGTGATCCAGTCGGCAGCCATCGCATCGGTGGCTTATGTATTTGCCGGTGCCATGGGCACTTTCGTTCCCCTGCCCCATTTGTCGCCGGCAATGGAATCCATGAGTTTTTTGGGGATCCACGTGTTAAGCAACATCGGTGCCAAGATCATCACCTGTATCCTCATCATCGGCCTCACGCTGGTGAACATCCGGGGAACCAAGAAAGGTGGGCTGGTAAGTCTTATCTTCACGTTTATCATTGTGGTGTGTCTGGCGTTTATTGTCACTTCGGCCATCAGCAGTCCCAAAGGCAGCTGGCAGGTGTTCACTTCCGTGGGAAGTCATTTTCCCGTGGGCGGCTATACCGCTGTGGCGCTAATCAGCGCCATGGTGATTGCCATGCGGAATGCCTTCTGGGGTTACGAAGGGTGGATCGCCCTGGGCTTTATCGGTGAAGAGCTGAAAAACCCGCAGCGAACCATGCCCCGGGCCCTGACCATCGGCATCATCCTGATCATTGTATTTTATGCTGTGGTCAACTGGGCGTATCTCTATGTTCTTCCGGTGGATGATTTTGCCCGGGGAATGTCCGACCCCAATTTTATCGGGGCCGTCGCCGTCATCAACCGGATCTTCGGTCATGAAGGCGCTTATATTGTGAGCGGGATGATCATGATCTCAACTTTCGGCTGTACCAATTCCACGGCCCTGGTCTCTGCCAGGATCTATTATGCCATGGGACGCCAGGGTTTGTTTTTCAAAAACGCCGGAGCGATCCATCCGAAAAACAAAACGCCGCACAAAGCCCTGCTTTACCAATGCATCTGGGCCTGCATTCTTACCGTCACCGGTTCTTTTGCCATCCTCACCGAGCTGGTGATCATCGCTGCCTTTGTTTTTTACGGCCTCATCGTTTTCGGTGTGATCATTTTACGGATCAAACGAAAAGACCTCGAACGACCTTACAAAACCTTCGGCTACCCAGTAGTCCCGGTGGTTTTTGTCCTGTTTTGCCTGACACTGCTCAGCATCACCTTCGTCAACTCACCGGTGAAATCTATGATCGGACTCCTCTTGATATTTTCGGGGCTTCCCTTTTACTTTTACTGGAAGAAAAGCAAGGCGCATCTGGAATATCTCGACGCCAGGACGGATCGCGAAGCCCTTTCGGCCGGAAAATAATATATCAAAAGGCCAGACATTACCCTATTAACGGATAATCAACCTGTCCGCGCCATATTTTAAGCCAATTTTAAGAACTATCTAACCTTGCTTTTATCTGGTTTCATGAATATTTGCCCATAAATTCCAGAACTATGATATCTGCAACACATTTACATGCCATGATCATTCATTTTCCGATCGCCCTGCTAATGGCAGGATTCTTATCTGAAATCATTGCGCTTTTCATCAAAAAGGATTTCTTCCAAAAGGCCGCTTTTTTCCTTTTGATCCTGGGAGCCCTTGGCGCCATTGCTGCTTTTCTGACAGGCGGTTTCGCCGGGGATGGCATCGAAGAAGGTCCGCTGAAAGAGCCGATGGAACTTCACCGGCTGGCAGCCACGGTTACTCTTTGGCTGGCCATCCTCGCCGGATTATTCCGAGCGGTGATGTATTATTTTAAATACAACAGGGTCTGGGTAAAATGGGTCGGCATTTTTCTGTTTACGGCTTTGGTAGGTTCCGTCGCCAGAACAGGTTTTTTGGGCGGTCAACTGGTGTACAGTCACGGGGCAGGAGTGGAACTTACCTTACCTGATTTTGGCAATCCGGGAGACGTGAAATAACATTTTCTTTCCGTATCTTTACGTCATAATCTTCAGAAATTAACCATGCGTATTCTCATTGTGGAAGATGAATATTCCATTGCCAATTTTATCCGTGACGGACTGGAGGAAGAAGGTTTTGCCGTGGATGTTGCCCACAACGGCAAGGAGGGCTACCATCTCGCCATCGACCATCAGGAAGGATATGACGTCATCCTCCTGGACTGGATGTTGCCGGGGATGAGTGGGATAGAAATCATCCGGAACCTGAGGCTCTTGAATCAGGAAGTGCCCGTCATACTTCTGACGGCCAAGGATTCGGTAGACGATGTGGTATTCGGTCTGGAAACCGGTGCCAACGACTACATCCGGAAACCTTTTTCCTTTGAAGAGTTGCTGGCACGTATCCGCGTGCTGATGCGGAAAAATGATACGGGACCGGTGGTTTTTCAGGCCAATGGAATAGAAATGGACATCGAAAAACATATCGTGACCCGTAAAGGAGACCAGGTGGACCTGACTCAAAAGGAATTTGCCCTGTTGGAATATTTACTCAGGAATAAGGGAAAAGTCTGCCGCAGGACCCGCATCATCGAAAAGGTATGGAATATCCATTTTGATTATGACAATTCCGTGATCGACGTATACATCAATGCACTGCGCAAAAAGCTCGATGAACAGGGAAAGCCTTCCTTCATCACGACCATACGGGGGGTGGGTTACAAAATTGAAGATGACGAATGAATTTAAAGCTGAAAAACCGGATCGCACTTTTTAACACCCTGGCGGTGGCTTTAACCACGGCCCTGGTTTTCATTGTGATCTATTTTGTCGTCCACGATACGGCCTATGCCCATCTGGATGATGATATTTCCATAGAAAAGGAAGAAGTCATTAACAATCTGGATTGGCAGGGGGATAGCATCATCATCAACAAAATGCCGGAATGGGACGAAGTGGAGCACAGTCGCATTGAAGTAAATCCGACTTTTCTGCAGATCACCGATAAAGAAGGCCGGGTCATTTTCCGCTCTACCAACCTGCTGAAAGAGCAGGTGCTGGCAACGCCGAAAAAGAGCGGAAAATTTTTTTACAACGGAACCATAAGCCATCAAAGGATCCGGCTGGGGCGCTTTCCCATAAATAATAACAACGGTACAACGATCGGCGGGCTGACCATTGCCATATCGGGCGAAGAATCCTACAATGTTCTCAACAACCTCATCTGGACACTTCTGATCTCTTTTCCGGTTGTCCTGATCATTCTTTTTCTGGCTTCCTCACTGGCTGCGTCCAAAGCGATAAACCCCGTGAATCAGCTTATCCGGACCGCATCAAGCATCAGTGATTCGAACCTCAGTACCCGGCTGGCATTACCGCCCCACAGGGATGAACTATATGACCTGACACTGACCATCAATGAATTACTGACGCGCATTGAGGACAGTCTGATCCATCAAAAACAATTTACCAGCGATGCATCCCATGAGATCCGGACACCCATCGCTGCCATTCGCGGAACCCTGGAAGTACTGGCACGTAAAGAACGGGAGCCAAAAATCTATAATGAAAAAATTTCAGGCATCATCAAGGAGGTCGACCGTCTGGACACTATGTTAGATCAATTATTGCAGTTGTCTCGCATCGATTCGGGCAAAACGCCGGCACGAAGCGAGAGGATCAAGCTGGGAGAAGTAATCGGAGTTTCCATCACGAAATGGGAGCCCCTGGCTTCCGAAAAACGCATCAGTCAGACCTCCAAGGTTCCCGAAAATGTGTGGGTCGTGGCCGACCGGGTATATCTGGAACTGATACTGGACAACCTGCTCAGCAATGCCATCAAATACGGGAAAGAAGGAGGCAATGTCTTCTTCAGCTGGGATGAAGAAACAAAAGTCCTGGCCATTCAGGACGACGGCATCGGCATATCTCCTGAACATCTTCCGAATGTTTTTAACCGATTCTACCGTGTGGACGAATCACGCAGTTCCTCCATCAAAGGCAACGGGCTGGGACTCTCCATCGTAAAAAAACTGGCTGATCTGCAAGGGATCGAACTGTCTGCCGAAAGTATTCCCGCCATTGGCAGTACTTTTTATCTGCGATTTACCCCCTGATTTTATTAAGCTGATTTTAAGGATTGCTAAAGGAAGTCTGAATTTAGTTCCGTGCATCTTTGTACCAATAAAATCTCAAAAATTTACAACATGAAAAAGACAACACTCATTACGCTTATGGGCTTGCTGGCAGCCATGACAGTGCTTCCCTCCTTTACCGTAACACGGGAATTAAGAACTCCTTCACCGGAAAACACAGTTGTGAGTCCCGACACCAAGGCCACAAATTTGGAGAACATGCAGGCTGCCTATAAAGGAGAAACGACAGCAAGTGCCAAATATGCAGCATACAGTCAAAAAGCAGAAGAAGAGGGATATCATGAAATTGCCATGCTGTTTCAGGCCGCTTCCAAAGCAGAAGGCATCCATGCCGCAAACCACAGAGCTGTTCTGGCCCAGGCCGGACAATCCGTTCCTGATTTTGAACCCGAGTTTAGTGTAAACTCCACGGAAGAAAATCTCAAGGATGCCATTGAAGGTGAGACCTATGAAGTCACCACCATGTATCCCGAATTTATTACCAATGCCAACAAAGCTGAAAACCAGCTTGCGTTGATAAGTTTAAACTACGCCTACAAAACAGAGCAGAAACATAAGGCTTTTTATGAAAAAGCACTTGCCGCACTGGAAAATGATAATGTCGAATCACTACCCTCTGTTTACTATATTTGTCCTACTTGTGGCAATACCTATGAAAATGAAGCTCCCCAACGCTGCGGTATTTCAATGACCAGTGGCGATAAGTTTATTGAAATCTCAGGCTAAGAAAAATGATTTTGCTTTTGTTTTGAAGTATAAAACCCCGGAGTGATCCGGGGTTTTGTATTTTAAGCCTTGCTGAAAGTTAACAGCAGCCTTCTTTTGACGAGCAACAGGCTCCACCTTTTTCGGCATAAACTGAAATACTAAAAATGGCGGTTGGCGTATTCTTATAAACTTTGATTTCGTCCTCGTCGAGATAATCTTTCAGGATATCCTCGGGCACGATGATGGGTTTCTGTTTTTGCAGGATCAGATTTTTAAATCCTGCCTGACGAATGTATCCCAGGTATTCTTCCATGTCGATGGCGCTGGCCACACAACCTGCATACATTTCGGCTGCCGCCTTGATTTTTTCGGGTAAGCTGCCTTTCAGCACGATGTCCGAGATGCTGAAGTGACCGCCCGGTTTCAGCACGCGGTGGATCTCCTGAAAGACGGCCTTTTTGTTCGGCACCAGATTCAGCACACAGTTGCTGACGATGACATCCGCAACCTGCGAAGTCACCGGCATGTGCTCGATGTCTCCCAGTCGGAACTGGACATTGTTATATCCCAGTTTATCGGCATTTTCCCGGGCTTTATCCACCATGGCCGGTGTGAAATCAATACCGATGATCTTTCCGCCTGGGCCGGCTTCGGCCCGTGCGACAAAACAGTCGTTGCCGGCGCCGCTGCCCAGATCGATGACGGTGTCGCCCGGTTTGATGTGGGCAAACTCTGTGGGCAGACCGCATCCCAGCTTCAGGTCGGCACCCGGATGATAGCCTTCCAGATGATCATAGTCGTCGGTCATAATGGAATAAACCTGCGTGGAGCAGCCGCCGGAACCACAGCAGGAAGTCCGGTTGGTTTCCGGGTCCTGTAAAGCAATTTCGCTGTATTTCTGCTTTACCATTTCCTTGATTTGTTCTTCTTGGGTCATTTTATTTTGTTTTAACATTACACCATTGAATTTCGCTCTTCTTTTCACAGCCATGAAAACGGCTAAAGTAAGCACTGACTTTTTCCAGGGCATTTTCATCAATGCAATAGCAAATGGCGTTACCCTCAATATTGCCCTTGATGAGCCCGGCATTTTTCAGCTCACGCAGATGCTGCGAGATGGTGGGCTGTGCCAGGGGCAGTTCATTAACGATATCGCCGCAAATGCAGGCATTCACGCTGTTGAGGTATTCGAGGATCGCGATCCGGGCCGGATGACCCAGGGCTTTCATCATCACCGCCATTTTGTTTTGTTCTTCCGAAAAAAGATCGGTTTTGGTAACTCCCATGTTGTTTGTTTTAATATTGCAATATTACGATAAACTTTCATAAAAACTACCCGTATTTCCGATTTTTTTTAAAAATTGAGAAAAAAATTACAGGATCCGCGGCGGAGTTACTTCCATTGGGCCTCAACGGAGACTTTTTCTCCGTCGGCCGTGCTGTATTCTTCGAGTGAATTTTCCCTCGACTGGATGACCATGTAGATCAGCGGTTCATCGGAAGTATTTTTCAGGCTACGTTTTCCCTGCGGCGCAATCCGGATCACACTACCCTCACGGATATCAAAGCAATCGTCGTCCACCTGAAAACTTCCGGAGCCTTTCAGGATGATGTAGGTCTCTTCATTTTTCCGGTGTCGATGAAAATACGACAGGGCGGTATGGGCAGGAACGGAATTCATGGATATTTCAGTCCCGGTGGCCCGGGTGGCTTCTTTTAAAAACACCTTGCCTTCTACCACTTTTTGGCTTACGGGATGAACCAGTCCGAAATCTTTCAAATCCTCCAGATTACCCAGATTCACGGCGGTATAGCTATTATTTTCTGATAGTTTTTGGATTTTTTTCATTTTACTCAGGAATTAAACGGTTCGCAAATTACTGACTAAGGAACGGCATTGTGGCAGGTTCATTGTTAGGCAGCAATTATTTTTTTGTGCTTTTTCGAATTATCCGTTCGGGGATATCGACCCGCCGTTCAGATCCATTCCAGTTTTTCCCGGGTGAGATCGCCCCGGGTGTCGCCGGTATTCAGCGTTGAAGCCGGCTCGACCAACATGACCGCGACTTCTTTTTCGGCCACCGGTCGGTGTTCCACCCCTTTCGGGATGATGATCATTTCATTTTTCTGCAATTCTACGGTTTTGTCGCGGAATTCCATCTTCAGCATACCGTCGAGCACAAAAAACATTTCATCTTCGGTGTCATGTTTGTGCCATACGAAATCGCCAAGGAGTTTCACCAGCTTCACATGCTGGCCGTTCAGGGCACCCACGACCCTGGGATTCCAGTGATCTGCGAAAAGTGCCAGCTTTTCTCCGATATTTATTTTTTCCATTTTTCATTAATTTTTATTGATTGACCCAGTATTCTCCTTCGATCCGGGTGATGGCGCCGCCACCAAAAAGCACCCGTTCCTGACCTTTCTCATCGGTTGTTTTCTGCAGACGAATGCGGTTGAATCGCTCGCGAAATCCGTTTTGTTCCAGTTGCAAGGTTCCGGTTTTCCACCAGCCGTTGCGGATCAGATAATATCCAAAGGCCGAATTTCCCGAGCCCGTAGCGGGATCTTCGAAATAGCCCAGGGGGGCAGCAAAAACCCGGGTCCGGAAATGACTTTCTTCATGAAAAACTTCCGGCGTGAAGACTTCCACAATATCGATCCCTTCACGGACGCAAAAATCTTTCAGCTGCAACAGATCGGGGGTCATATTCAAAACTGCTTCCAGTGACACAATGGGAACGATCAGTGTGGACAGGCCGGCATTGATGACAGAAACCGGAAAATCCGGATGCAGCTGCTCCTCCTCCAGGTCCAGATTTTCGGAGATTTCCTTTCGCGTGACCGATACGGCCATCTCCACCGGTTCGGGCGACATCACAAACACCGCATCTTCCGTTGACAGGCGGTTTTCCACTTTCAGCATCCCGCGGTTGGTTTGGATGGTCACCTGATCCTGATGTCTGAAACCAGGAAAATTTTTCACCAGGTCGTACAAAATGGCAATGGTGGCATGACCGCAGAAATCCACCTCCCGCTCCGCGGAATAATATTTCAATAGGGGGACTTCCTCATTTTCCAAAAACAAATAACCTACTTCACTCACAAAGCCCTTCAATTCAGAAGCGATCTGCAGCATGATTTCAGGGGTGATCTCCTGTTTTGACAAGGGCCCCACAAATCCGGCCGGATTTCCGGCGGAATTTCCGGTGGCAAATGCATCGATCTTTTTAAACGGATAACTTTTCATGCTTAAATTATTGAGAAAACATTTAATCTTGAATAGCCCTTTTTCCGAAGGCAGTCCAAAATTAAAGGATTTTTTGTTTTGTGGTGAAGTGATATGCCTCTGCGAGATCCCCTTTTCACAGGAATGAAAATCTGCTTAACGGCTACCGGCAATGGTTCCCTTATCATATTATAAAACGAATCCAAATTTCCCGTAAAGTAAATCACGTAAATAAATTACTTGTACCTTTGCCGCCAAATTTTAAGGGCTTGGGAAATAGTTGTTTGAATTATTATCTGACAAAAAAATACGAAAAACCAAGGCTAATGGCAGGCAAAACTTTCGCTGAAAAAATTCTGAATGCCCCCCAGGGGAGCATCGTATTCAGAAAACCGGATTTGATCCTCACCCATGACAACAGCGCTTCCATTTTCGGGACCTTTCGCAAAATGAACGGAGAAAAAGTGAAAAACCCCGATCAGCTGCTGATCGTGCTGGATCACAATGCCCCGCCCACGTCTGCAAAACTGGCCAACCAGTATCAGCAGATCCGGGACATCGTCCGTGAACAGGGGATCACCAAATTCCATGATGCCGGCAAAGGCATTTGTCATCAGATCATGGCGGATTATGCCAAACCCGGCATGGTGATCGTGGGCAGCGACAGTCACACCTGTACGGCTGGGGCTTTCAACGCTTTTGCAGCGGGTATTGACCGGACCGAGGCTGCCGGTTTATGGCGCCAGGGCGAGACGTGGTTTCGTGTTCCGGGATCCCTGAAGATCACGCTTCATGGAAAACTGAAACCCGGCGTTTATGCCAAAGACCTTTCCCTTTGGATCATAGGCAGGATCGGCGCCAGTGGCGCCGATTATCTGTCCATCGAATTCCATGGTGAAGGGGTGAAAACACTGTCGGTCTCGCAACGTATGACCCTGGCCAATCTGGCTTCGGAAATGGGAGCCAAAAATGCGGTCTTCCCGATGGATGAAGTGCTGAAGGATTATCTGGGAACCTCATGGAACGGCGAAGGAATCTGGGCCGATGAAGATGCGGAATACGTCAGAACACTCGAAATTGACCTGTCGGAAATTTTTCCTGTCGTGGCAGCCCCGCATCAGGTCGACAACGTTAAAGCCGTGGCGGAAGTCCGCGGAACCCTTTTGCAAGAGGCCCTGATCGGGACCTGCACCAATGGAAGGATTGAGGATTTGCGGGAAGCTGCTGTTGTTTTGAAAGGCAAAAAACTGCCCGAAGGTTTTCAGATGGTCGTGGTGCCGGCATCGCAGCAGATCTACCGGCAGGCCATGCATGAAGGGCTCATTGACATTTTCCTGGAAGCCGGCGCCAATGTGCTTTCTGCTTCCTGTGGCCCTTGCCTGGGAACGGGACAGGGTATTCCTGCCGACGGTTACCATGTGATCTCCACCGCCAACCGGAATTTTAAAGGCCGCATGGGAAACAGTGAGTCGTTTGTCTATCTCGCCTCACCCGCCACGGTGGCCCACTCGGCACTGGCCGGAAAAATTGTGGATCCGAGAGGGATTGAAACGAATGAAAAGTTTCCCTATTCCGTCGAAGAAAATCATACGGTTACCATCGCAGAAAATGATGACCGACGTCTGGACGGCGTATGGAACTACAAGGACGTTAACGACCTGAACACCGACCAGATGTTTGCCGGCAACCTGACCTACAGCGTGCTGAGTTCGGAACCGGAAAAGATCATGCCGCACCTTTTTAAAGGTTTTGACGTGAATTTCACCGCCCGCGTTCAACCCGGCGACATCCTGATCACCGGAGCAAATTTCGGTTGCGGCAGCTCACGGGAACATCCCGCCGTTGGTCTGGCTTTTGCCGGAGTGAAAGCCGTGATCTGCAAATCGGTGAACCGCATCTTTTACCGCTCGTCGGTAAACCAGGGATTGCCCATTATTCTTTTACCTGAAGCCGTGGAGGCCTACCAGCCCGGCGACCCTGTTGACATTGATTTTACGAAAGGAATTGTAACTATAAACAACCAAAATTTTACTTTTGCCCCCCTGCCCGAAAAACTGATGGGTATTTTCAAATCCCACGGTCTGGTGAATTACATCAAGGAGCAGGCCTGATTTTTAAATTCTAAATTACGTCTCTTAATTGCTAATGAAGTCTAAAACAGTTTTATTTATTGCCACTGCCCTAGCCCTGGTAGGAGGCTATTTTCTTTTTGCATCTGAACTGCCGCGGTATGCGCACAGATATCTGATCATAATCATTTTATTGTTCATGGACTTGTATCTGTGGTCAGCGTTGCGGAAAACCATATTCAGTTACAAGTTGTGGCTGAAAAATGCCATTGCTACTTTGTTCTGGCTGCCTTTGCTGGGCGTGATTGCCATGGTCGTAGGCCTGGCCATCAAACCGATCATCGACTGGAACAACATCATACGAACCTATCTGGTGGGTTTTATCCTGGTGTTTTATACCGCCAAGTTGTTCCCGTTGTTTTTCCTGGTCATTGCCGATCTTGTCAGGCTGGTGCAGCGCATTCCCGTATTTTTCAAAAAAGAAGAACGGCGCGAACTGGTAAAAACCGAAAACGGGATCCCCCGGAGCAAATTCCTGCAATACATGGGATATCTTACGGGAGGGCTGGTGCTCGGAACCATGCTCACCGGGATGTTTAAATGGGTTTACGATTTTAACCTCATTAAAAAACAGATCCGGTTCGACCGGTTGCCCCAAGGTTTTGACGGCTTTAAAGTCGTTCAGATCTCTGACCTGCATCTCGGAACCTGGACCACCCTGAAACCGATGGAAGAAGCGGTTAAAATGGTCAACAGCCTCAAGGCGGATCTGGTGATCTTTTCCGGCGACCTGGTGAATTTTGCCACCAAGGAGGCTTTCAAATTCGAAGAAGTTCTCAAAAAAGTGACCGCCCCCATGGGCGTTTATTGTACCCTGGGAAATCACGATTACGGCGATTATGTCAGCTGGCCCAGTGCCGCAGCCAAACAGCAAAACCTGAATCAGTTGTTTGCTTTCTACAAACGCATCGGCTGGAAGCTCATGAACAACCGGCATGTGAAGCTGGAAAGAAACGGTGCTCAAATCGCGTTGATCGGTGTCGAGAACTGGGGCTCCCATGCCCGTTTCCCCAAACGCGGCGACTTGAAAAAGGCGACCGAAGGACTGGATGACAGTATTTTTAAGCTCCTTATCAGTCACGACCCCACACACTGGGATTATGTGGTCATCCCCGAAAACTACGACATGGACCTAACCCTTTCGGGCCACACCCACGGTTTTCAGTTTGGCATCGAAATGAAAGGCATCAAATGGAGTCCCGCACAGTACCTCTACCGTGAATGGGCAGGACTATACAAAGACCAGAATACCGGACGGCGCATTTATGTGAACCGCGGGCTGGGATCCATCGGTTATCCCGGAAGGATCGGCATCCTGCCCGAGATCACCCTGTTTGAGTTTAAAGCCTGATTTACCGGCCGTTTTTCTGGTTAAAAAGTTGTACCAACCGGCAGATATCCGTCAGATAAACAGAAATATTTACTACCTTCGGTTTCCTTTTTTAAAACAGCGAAACCATGAAAAAACTATTTTTTTTGATCGGATTTTGTCTGCCACTCATCATGACAGCGCAATCACTGACGACGGTTTGGGAAACCCCACACGAATTGCAAACGCCGGAATCGGTATTTTACAACGCTCAAACAAATCAAATCTATGTTTCCAGTATCAACGGAGGCACCACTGCCAAAGACGGAAATGGATTTATCTCTCTGCTAAATCCCGACGGAAAAATTATCGCATTGAAATGGGTACAGGGTCTCAATGGCCCCAAAGGTATGGCGATGGTAGGAACGCACCTGTATGTTACCGACATCGACCGGCTGGCAGAAATTGATACCCGCGATCATAAAATCATCCATTTTTATCCTGCAAAAGGAGCCCAATTTTTAAATGATGCCCAGGCCGGAAACGACGGCCGGATCTATGTTACGGATTCCCAGCGGGGCGCCCTTTACGTTCTGGACAGCAACCAGATGAGGCTTTGGATGATCGGACCTTTGTTCAAAGGAGCCAACGGGCTGGCGTGGAGAAACGGGAAGTTGTTGGTAGGCGTTTCAGGTTATCTGCTCCAGGTGGATCCCCGAACCAAAACCATAGTAAAACTGATCGTCAATCCGGGCGGTATCGACGGCCTGGTACCCCTGGGAAACGGACGCTATCTTGTTTCCGATTGGGCAGGGAAAATCCAGATCCTCTCCACCCATGGGAAACCCGTAGTGGTCAGTAACACCACCGATGAGAAGATCAATGCCGCCGACCTGGGATACATCCCCGAAAAGAAGCTGGTACTCATCCCGACCTTTTTCGACAACCGGGTAATCGCCAAGGAGCTGAAAGGTCTTCAATGATCATTTTTTATTTTTTCTTAACTTTGAAGAAAATCTTCAGGGATGGAACGATATTGCCTTGAATGCGGTACCAGATTGTTAGG
>JBJKPL010000256.1:0-13368 GCA_046706345.1 Candidatus Sulfidibacterium sp. | reverse complement strand
CATGGACCGCGTGATCGACATTCCCACACCGGCCGGCCGGTATTATGGGATCAATGCGATCGGAGAAGACCTCTACTTTGGGTATTATTCTTCCAAAATGCGAAGCCCCGAACTGATGAAATTCAACCTAAAGGCCAAGAAGGAAACTTCGTTGGGAAATGTCAGAGGCTATGTTATTTCAGCTGACCACAAGAAAATGCTGGTCAGTAAAAACGGCAGTTATGCCGTGATCAATCTTCCTTCCGGCCCTGTGAATCCCAGGGAATTTGTGGATCTGACCAACATGAAAGTGATGGTGAACCTGACCCAAGAGTGGGAACAGATCTACCAGGAAGCCTGGCGCCAGATGCATGAATTCTTCTATGCACCCAACATGAACGGACTCGACTGGAAAGCCATCGGAGAAAAATACGGACAGGAAGTTCCCTTTGTGAAGAACCGGAATGACCTGAACTACCTCATCGGCGAGATGATCGGTGAACTCAGCGACGGCCACTGCTATGTGAATGGCGGCGACAAGCCCGAACCAAAGCGGATCCCGCAAGGTTTGCTGGGTGCAAAACTCAGCAAAGATGGCTCGGGATACTTCCGTATCGATCACATCCTTCCGGGAGAAAACTGGGACAAAAGTGCGCGTTCTCCTTTACGGGATGTCGGCGTCAATGTCAAGCAAGGCGATTATATTCTGGCTGTGGACGGCAAATCAACGAAAGAGGTTAAGGACATCTACAGCATGCTGGTGGGCACCGCAGGAAAACAGGTGGCGCTGGAAGTAAACAGTAAACCCGAATTGAAAGGCGCCCATACCGAACTGGTGATCCCCATCGACGATGAGGCTTCCCTGTACTATTATCAGTGGGTCAGCAACAACACCCGGAAGGTCAATGAGGCCACCAACGGAGAAGTGGGTTACATCCACATTCCCGATATGGGTCCGGAAGGGTTGAATGAATTCGTCAAACACTTCTATCCCCAACTGAACAAAAAAGCGCTGATCATTGATGACCGCGGCAATGGCGGCGGCAATGTCTCGCCCATGATCATCGAAAGGCTGATGCGCCAGATCACCCTCTTCGGTATGTCACGGAACAACGGCACCACCACCAAGCCGGCACAGATAATGCTGGGTCCCAAAGTCCTGCTGGTGGACCAGTACTCCGCTTCCGACGGGGACCTGTTTGCTTACCAGTTCAAGAAACTGGGCATTGGCAAACTGATCGGTCGCCGCACCTGGGGCGGTGTGGTCGGCATCCGGGGTTCTCTGCCGTTTATCGACGGCGGCGACTTGCGGAAGCCTGAATTCGCCCCCTACAGCACCGATGGTAAATGGGTTATCGAAGGTCACGGCGTGGATCCTGATATTGTAGTAGACAACAATCCGGCGCTGGAATACCAGGGTATCGACCAGCAGCTCAACAAGGCCATTGAGGTCATCAAAGAAGAACTCAAAAATGCCAAGCCGGTACCACCCATCCCACCCTATCCCGTACACTCGAAATAGAACGGCGTTAAAAACCGCCCCGGAATCCGGGGCGGTTTTTTTTAGGTCTCCGGTTTTTGTATGGCAGCCATAAAAATCCTATATTTGTTAGGCGGATGCTTTTTTTCTTCACAAAGGAGTTGGGAGCCAGCCGCTAACAAAAAATATAACCCATGAAATCATTACAAGATCAGGGATTCCTTTTCCATAAACTGGAGCAAAAGCCCGATTACGAAGGCAGTGTCGTGGCCACGCTGATCGAGCGGAAACCGGCAAAATCCACCCACACCGCCTTTTTTTATCTTCACGGTTTCAACGATTATTTTTTCCAGGTCCATCTGGCCGACTGGGCCAACGCACAGGGGTTGAATTTTTATGCACTGGAACTGCGGAAATATGGACGATCGATCCTGCCCCACCAGAAACCCAATGATTTCAGGGACTATCATGAATACTTCGAAGACATCGACAGCGCGCTCGATTTTATCCGTTCGGAAGGCAACAAAAAGGTCATTTTCATGGGACATTCCACCGGGGGGTTGCTGGCCGCTTTGTATGCCGATGAAAAGAAAGAGGATCAGCCGATAGACCTCTTGATCCTCAACAGTCCGTTTTTTGAATTCAACATCCCCCCCATTTTAAAGAAGACTTTTCTGCCGCTGATGACATCGCTGGGGAAGACCTTCCCGGGTCTGGCTTCACCGGTAGGGCTGGATAAGGGCTACGGTTGCAGCATCCACAGAAATCACTATGGCACCTGGGATTATGACCAAACACTGAAGCCCGATGCCGGTTTTAAGATCCATGCCGGCTGGATCCGGGCCATCCACCTGGCTCAGGTGAAGCTGCAGCAGGGGCTGGACATTCCCTGCCCGGTGTTGGTGATGCATTCGGCCAAAAGTGTCAAACCGGGCAATTACCGGCCCGAGATGCAGGGCGCCGACTCGGTGCTGAACATCGAAGAGATCAAAGCGTTTTCCAAAGGGCTGGGAAAACAGGTGGAGCTGGCGGCTTTCCAGGGTGGCTTTCATGACCTGTTGCTGTCGGCCAAAGAAGTCAGGGAACGGGTTCTGAACGCCATGCAAGACTTCATTCAAAAGAACCTGAAATAAAAGGCATAAAAAAACCTCCCGAAGATCGGGAGGTTTTATTTTTTAGGCTTCGGCTTTCGGCCCGCCGAAGGTAAAGGGCGGTATTCCCCCTTCCGGGTTGTCTTTGATGGGTCCGTTCATCGATTCGAATTTCCGGATGTTATCCTGCAAAGCCTTGTACAGCCTTTTGGCGTGTTCCGGCGTGAGGATGATCCTGGATTTTACCTTCGCTTTGGGGACTCCGGGCATGAGCTTCACAAAATCAACGATAAACTCGGCCTGTGAATGGGTGATGATGGCCAGGTTGGAATAGATCCCTTCGCCGACTTCTTCGCTCAGTTCGATGTTGATCTGTCCCTGATTTTTGTTCTCTTCCATAACGTCATATTAAAAGATTGTCCGGGGTAAACCCCGGACAATCCTGTTTATTCAATTTCGGCGTCCACTTCCACGTCATCGCTGCTGGTGGTCAGGACCTCATATTCTTCGCGGGAACCCACGATCAGGTCTTCGTATTCTTTCAGACCGGTACCGGCGGGGATCTTATGCCCCACGATGACGTTTTCTTTCAGACCCAGCAGGTCGTCCATCTTAGCGCTGATGGCAGCCGAGGTAAGCACCTTGGTGGTTTCCTGGAAGGAAGCAGCGGAGATCCAACTGTCGGTCTGCAATGAAGCCCGGGTAATGCCCTGCAACACCTGGAAGGCGGTAGCAGGCTGGGCGTCTCTGGCGACCACCAGCTTCTTGTCGCGACGTTTCAGGGTAGATATCTCATCGCGCAGTTTCCTGGCGGTGACGATCTCGCCTTCTCTCAGGTTCTCGGAGTCGCCGCGATCGACGATGACTTTCATTCCGAAGATCTCGTCGTTGACTTCCTGGAAGGTGGTCTTGTTGACGAGTTCGCCTTCGAGGAAACGGGTATCACCGGGATCTTCCACCTGAACCTTACGCATCATCTGGCGTACGATCACTTCAAAGTGTTTGTCGTTGATCTTCACACCCTGCAGACGGTAGACTTCCTGAACTTCATTCACGATGTACTCCTGAACGGCCATGGGGCCTTTGATGGCCAGGATATCGGCCGGGGTGATGGCCCCGTCAGACAGCTGGGAACCGGCTTTCACGAAGTCGTTTTCCTGTGCCAGGATCTGCTTACTGGTGGGGATGAGGTAGCGTTTTTCTTCACCGGTTTTGGAGGTGATGATGACCTCACGGTTTCCTCTTTTGAGTTTTTTCCCGAAGGATACGACCCCGTCGATTTCGGAAACCACGGCCTGGTCGGAAGGATTCCGTGCCTCGAACAACTCGGTAACCCGCGGCAGACCACCGGTGATGTCACCGGCTTTACCGAAGGCACGCGGGATCTTCACCAGCAGTTCACCGGCCTTGATGTTCTGGCCGTCTTCCACCATGATGTGGGCTCCCACCGGCAAGTCATAGGTTCTGAGTTCACCACCTTCTTTGTCCAGGATCCGGATGAAGGGGTTTTTGGTCTTCACCTTCGACTCCACGACAACTTTTTCAAAATATCCCGTCTGTTCGTCAGATTCCACACGATAGGTCTGGCCTTCCACAATGTTGGCAAAGCTGATCTTACCGGTGACTTCCGAAAGGATCACGGCATTGAAAGGATCCCATTCAGCGATGAGATCGCCTTTTTTCACGCTGCTGCCGTCTTTAAAATACAGTTTGGAACCGTAAGGGATGTTCCCTGAGGAGAGGATCACGCCGGTTTTTGCGTCGACAATCTTCATTTCAGCAGAACGTCCGGTAACAACATCATACTTTTGTCCTTCTTTGTCCTGGTATGCAACGGTCCGGAGCTCTTCAATCTCCAATGTTCCGTCGTATTTCACTTCAATTTTAGAATTGGCGGCCACGTTGGATGCGGTACCTCCCTGGTGGAAGGTACGCAGTGTCAGCTGGGTACCAGGCTCACCGATGGACTGGGCGGCGATGACCCCAACGGCTTCGCCTTTCTGGACCATACGTCCGGAGGCCAGGTTACGACCGTAGCAATTGGCACAGACGCCATGTTTCGATTCGCAGGTCAGTACCGAACGGATCTCGACGCTTTCGATGGGCGAATCTTCGATTTTCTGAGCCAGAATTTCGGTGATCTCCTCACCGCCTTTCACGATGATCTCACCCGTCAGCGGATGATAGACATCGTGCAGGGCCACACGACCGAGAATACGGTCGTAGAGGGTTTCCACCACTTCCTCGTTTTTCTTCAGGGCGGTGATGGTGAGTCCCAGCAGGGTACCGCAGTCTTTTTCAGAAATGATCACATCCTGAGAAACGTCCACGAGCCTACGCGTCAGGTAACCGGCGTCGGCAGTTTTCAGAGCGGTATCGGCAAGACCCTTACGGGCACCGTGAGTAGAAATAAAGTACTCCAACACCGACAATCCTTCTTTAAAGTTCGAGAGGATCGGGTTCTCGATAATTTCATTACCGACGGCACCGGATTTCTGAGGCTTGGCCATCAGGCCCCTCATTCCGGAGAGCTGACGGATCTGCTCTTTGGAACCACGGGCACCAGAGTCAAGCATCATATACACGGGGTTAAAACCATCATCGTCGGTCGACAGCTCGCGCATCACCGTATTGGTAAGGTGTGAGTTGGTATGTGTCCAGATATCGATGATCTGGTTGTACCGCTCGTTGTTGGTAATGAAACCCATGTTATAGTTATTCAACACCTCTTCGACTTCCTGGTTGGCTTTGGTGATCAGCTCTTCCTTGATCGTCGGGATGATGATGTTGTTCAGATTAAAGGAAAGCCCCCCGACGAAAGCCATGTAGTAACCCAGGTCCTTGATGTCATCGAGGAACTTGGCGGTCACGGCGTTGCCGGTTTCTTTCAACACGTCGCTGATGATGTCGCGGAGTGCTTTCTTGGTCAGCAACTGGTTGATGTAACCATATTCAGCGGGTACTTTTTCGTTAAAGATCACCCGGCCGACGGTGGTTTCGATCAGTTTGTTCACCAGCTGGCCTTCTTCTTTCACATTCACCTTCACTTTAATGATGGCATGCAGGTCCACCACTTCTTCGTTGTAAGCGATGCGCACTTCCTCGGGTGAGTAGAAGGTCATGCCTTCTCCCTTCACGGGATGCGTTTCGGTGCTTTTCCGTGCCTTGGTGATGTAATAGAGTCCAAGAACCATGTCCTGTGAAGGAACGGTAATAGGTGCCCCATTGGCAGGATTCAGAATGTTGTGCGATGCCAGCATCAGGATCTGGGCCTCGAGAATGGCTGCATTTCCCAGGGGCAAGTGCACTGCCATCTGGTCACCGTCGAAGTCGGCGTTGAAAGCCGTACATGCCAACGGGTGCAACTGGATGGCTTTCCCTTCTACCAGCTTGGGCTGGAAGGCCTGGATTCCCAGACGGTGCAGGGTAGGCGCACGGTTCAGCAACACAGGATGGCCTTTCAGGATGTTCTCAAGAATATCCCAAACGACCGGATCCTTGCGCTCCACGATCTTCTTGGCCGATTTCACCGTTTTCACGATACCGCGTTCCAGCAGCCGGCGAATGATAAAAGGTTTATACAATTCGGCGGCCATGTCCTTCGGCAGACCGCATTCATTCAGTTTCAAATTCGGGCCTACGATGATCACCGAACGGCCGGAGTAGTCGACCCGTTTACCGAGCAGGTTCTGACGGAAGCGGCCCTGTTTCCCTTTCAAGCTATCGCTCAAAGATTTCAGCGGGCGGTTGGATTCCGTTTTTACGGCGCTGGATTTTCTTGAGTTGTCCAGCAACGAGTCGACGGCTTCCTGGAGCATCCGTTTTTCGTTACGCATGATCACATCCGGAGCTTTGATCTCGATGAGTCGTTTCAACCGGTTATTCCGGATGATCACCCGGCGGTAGAGGTCATTCAGGTCGGAGGTGGCAAAGCGGCCGCCATCCAAAGGAACCAAAGGACGCAATTCCGGCGGAATCACAGGAACGATCTTGATGATCATCCATTCCGGACGGTTTTCTTTCCGGTTCCGGGCTTCACGAAAGGCTTCGAAGACCTGCAGTCTCTTCAGCGCTTCGGCTTTCCGCTGTTGGGAAGTTTCGGTGTTGGCTTTATGCCTGAGTTCGAAAGATTCTTTGTCGAGATCCAAACGGGCCAGCAGATCATGAACGGCCTCTGCGCCCATCTTGGCAACAAATTTATCCGGATCGTCATCATCGAGATACTGATTTCCCTGTGGGAGTGAGTCGATGATGTCGAGGTATTCTTCTTCGGTCAGGAAATCCATCCGGCTGATGCCATCGGCTTCTTTCACGCCGGGGTTGATCACCACGTAGCGTTCAAAGTAGATGATGGACTCCAGTTTTTTGGTTTGCATGCCGAGCAACGCTCCGATTTTGTTGGGCAGGGAACGGAAGAACCAGATGTGAACCACTGGTACGACCAGTTCGATATGTCCCATTCTTTCGCGACGTACCTTTTTTTCAGTCACTTCCACACCACAACGGTCGCAGACGATGCCTTTGTAACGGATGCGTTTGTACTTTCCGCAGTGGCATTCGTAGTCCTTAACCGGTCCGAAGATTCGTTCGCAAAACAGTCCGTCCCGCTCCGGTTTATAGGTGCGATAGTTGATGGTTTCAGGTTTTAAAACCTCTCCATGTGAGCGCTCGAGGATAGACTCAGGTGAAGCGAGACCAATAGTGATTTTATCAAAAGTTTCTGGTACTTTACTGTCTTGTCTGAAAGCCATATCAGAATATGTTTTTAAAAGTCAAATAATCTTATTTACTGAAGCTGATATCCAATCCCAGGCCCCTCAATTCGTTCACGAGAACGTTGAAGGATTCCGGCATACCGGCTTGCGGCATGTTTTCGCCTTTCACGATCGCTTCATAGGCTTTGGCCCTGCCGGTGACGTCGTCGGATTTCACTGTCAGGATCTCCTGCAAGATGTTGGCGGCGCCAAAGGCTTCGAGTGCCCAGACCTCCATTTCACCGAAACGCTGTCCACCGAACTGAGCTTTACCGCCCAGGGGCTGCTGCGTAATCAGCGAGTAAGGTCCGATAGAACGGGCGTGCATCTTGTCGTCGATCAGGTGGTGCAACTTGATCATGTAGATATAACCCACCGTGGCAGGCTGATCGAAACGTTTTCCGGTACCTCCGTCATAGAGGTAGATACTTCCGTTTTCCGGCAGCCCGGCTTTGGACATGTATTCGTTGATCTGCTCCAGGGAAGCACCGTCGAAGATCGGGGTGGCAAATTTCGCACCCAGTTTCTTCCCGGCCCAGCCCAATACCGTTTCATAGATCTGCCCCAGGTTCATACGCGAAGGCACACCCAACGGGTTCAGCACAATGTCCACCGGTGTTCCGTCGGCCATAAACGGCATGTCTTCTTCACGGACGATCTTGGCGACAATCCCTTTGTTTCCGTGCCGGCCGGCCATCTTATCACCGACTTTCAGTTTCCGTTTCTTGGCGATATAAACCTTGGCCATCTGAACGATTCCGTTGGGAAGCTCATCACCAACAGCGGCAACGAATTTCTTCCGGTTGTAAACGCCGAGCAACTCTTTGTATTTGATCAGGTAGTTGTTCAACAGGGTCTTGATCAGGTCGTTTTTGTCCTTATCCGTCGTCCATTTGCTGGGATTAATGGTGGTATAATCCAGCGAGTGGAGAATCTTCTGGGTAAACTTGGTCTTGGTGGGAACCACGATTTCACCGAAGTTGTTGGTAACGCCCTGGGAAGTGCGGTTGCTCACGATCACCGTCAGTTTATCCACGAGCTTCGTCTTCAGGTCGGCAAAGAGCTTGTTGTATTCTTCATCGAGCTGCTGAACGATCTCTTTTTCTTTGGTCTTGGATTTGGTACTTTTCACGGCCCTGGAGAAAAGATGTTTCCCGATGACCACGCCTTCGAGTGACGGCGGTGCCTTGAGGGATGCGTTTTTCACATCGCCGGCTTTGTCGCCGAAGATGGCGCGCAACAGTTTTTCCTCCGGTGTGGGATCGCTTTCCCCTTTCGGGGTGATCTTCCCAATCAGGATATCACCTTCCTTGACTTCGGCACCCACGCGGATGAGCCCGTTTTCGTCGAGGTCTTTGGTGGCCTCGGCGCTGACATTCGGGATGTCATTGGTCAGCTCTTCAATTCCGCGTTTGGTATCACGGACATCGAGGGTAAATTCTTCGATGTGTACCGAGGTAAAGATGTCTTCTTTAACGATCTTTTCAGAGATCACGATGGCATCCTCATAGTTATAACCTTTCCAGGGCATGAAAGCCACCATCACGTTACGTCCCAGCGCCAGTTCGCCGCCCTCTGTAGCATAACCTTCGCACAGGGGCTGGTTTTTGGTCACTTTGTCCCCTACCCGGACAATCGGACGCAGGTTGATGGAAGTATTCTGGTTGGTACGCTGGAATTTGATCAAAGGATATTCTTTGATGTCGTCGTCGAAGCTTACCAGTTTCTCCAGTTCGCCGCGGGAATAACGGATCACAATTTTCTTGGAATCGACATATTCCACCACGCCGTCGCCTTCAGCGGTCACCAGAACCCTGGAGTCGCGAGCCACGAAAGGCTCAATTCCGGTACCCACGATGGGGGCTTCGGGATTCAGCAACGGCACGGCCTGACGCATCATGTTGGATCCCATCAGGGCACGGTTGGCGTCATCATGCTCCAGGAACGGGATCAGCGAGGCGGCGATGGAGGCGATCTGGTTTGGAGCGATGTCCACCAGGTCGACCTTTTCACGCGGGGTGATCGGGTAATCGGCCTGATAACGCACCTTCACCTTTTCGTTGACCATCTGTCCCAGGTCGTCCACCACGGTGTTGGCCTGGGCAATAATTTTATCTTCTTCTTCTTCCGCACTGAGGAAAATCGGCTCATGATCGTAATCGATGACCCCTTCCACCACCTTGCGGTATGGTGTTTCGATGAATCCCAGGTGGTTGATCGTTGCGTACACGCAGAGGGAAGAGATCAGACCGATGTTCGGTCCTTCCGGCGTTTCAATGGTACACAGACGACCATAGTGGGTATAGTGTACGTCACGAACCTCGAATCCGGCTCTTTCACGGGATAGACCACCGGGGCCCAGGGCAGAGATCCTTCTCTTGTGGGTGATCTCCGACAGGGGGTTGGTCTGGTCCATGAACTGTGACAAGGCGTTGGTACCGAAGAACGAGTTGATCACCGAAGACAGGGTCTTGGCGTTGATCAGATCGGCAGGGGTAAACACTTCGTTGTCGCGGACGTTCATTCTTTCGCGGATGGTCCGGGCCATACGGGCCAGGCCGACGCCAAATTGTCCGTACAATTGTTCACCGACGGTCCGTACCCGACGGTTACTCAGGTGATCGATATCATCTACGATGGTCTTCTGGTTCAACAGCTTGATCAGGTGTTTGATGATCAAAACAATATCCTGTTTTGTCAGCACCCGCACATCCATCGCGGTATCGATTTCCAGTTTTTTATTGATCCGGTAGCGTCCCACTTCACCCAGATCGTAACGTTTGTCTGAGAAAAAGAGTCTTTCGAAGATGCTGCGCGCGGTTTCTTCATCCGGCGGCAACGCGTTCCGCAACTGGAAATAAATATATTCGACAGCTTCTTTTTCTGAGTTGGTGGTATCTTTCTGCAGCGTGTTAAAGATCACGGCATAGTCGTTGATACTTTCATCATCCTTATGCAGGAGGATGGTTTTCACACCGGCATCGAGAATTTGCTGAACGTGTTCTTTTTCGATCACGGTTTCGCGTTCGATAATCACATCGTTCCGTTCGATGGTCACCACTTCACCCGTGTCTTCATCCACAAAATCTTCAAACCAGGAACGCACCACGCGGGCGGCGAGGCTTCTTCCCTGCACCCTTTTCAAAGCGGCCTTGCTCACTTTCACTTCTTCAGCCAGGTCGAAGATCTCGAGGATGTCGTGATCGGTTTCGTAACCGATGGCTCTCAGCAAGGTAGTGACAGGTAATTTCTTTTTACGATCGATGTAAGCATACATCACGTTATTGATATCCGTAGAGAACTCAATCCAGGAGCCCTTAAACGGAATAATTCTGGCGGAAAACAGTTGTGTTCCGTTAGCATGTCGGTGTTGACCGAAGAAAACACCGGGAGAGCGGTGCAGCTGAGAGACGATGACCCGTTCCGCGCCGTTGATGACAAAAGTTCCCCTGGGAGTCATGTAGGGGATCATCCCCAGATAGACATCCTGCACGATGGTTTCAAAATCCTCGTGCTCAGGGTCTGTACAATACAGTTTGAGTTTGGCTTTCAGAGGGACACTGTACGTTAAACCGCGGTCAAGGCACTCGTCGATGGTGTACCGGGGGGGATCAACGAAATAGTCCAGAAATTCAAGTACAAAATTATTTCTCGCATCGGTGATGGGAAAGTTTTCGGAAAACACTTTAAAAAGGCCTTCGTTGGCACGATTTTCCGTATTCGTTTCCAATTGAAAAAAATCTTGAAATGATTTTAACTGAACATCAAGAAAATCCGGGTAGGGCAATTGATTTTTCGTTGATGTGAAATTGATTCTATCAGTTTTGGTTCCAGCCAAGGTGCAATAGTTTTAAGTTATGAACTATGCCGACGATCGGGAAACGATGCCGGCAAAAAAATAAAAGAAGACGTATAAGAACAAATAGGCGCAAACCTCTATCCCGAAATTCGGGATAGAGGTTACCACATTTTTTGTAGAAGAAATATTACTTCACTTCCACCTCTGCACCAGCTTCTTCGAGCTGTTTTTTCAAGGCTTCTGCTTCGTCTTTGCTCACACCTTCTTTGATGGCTTTCGGTGCGGCATCCACTAATTCTTTAGATTCTTTCAGTCCAAGGCTTGTCAATTCTTTCACCAATTTAACAACCGCTAATTTAGACTGACCAGCGCTTTTGAGGATTACATCAAAGGCGGTCTGTTCTTCAGCAGCTGCGGCTTCACCGGCAGCACCGGGAGCAGCAACGGCTACAGCAGCGGCTGCGGGTTCGATACCATATTCGGTTTTCAGAATTTCAGCCAATTCATTAACTTCTTTAACTGTAAGATTAACTAATTGTTCTGCAAATGCTTTTAAATCTGCCATTTTCGTTATTGTTTAATTGTTTACTAATTCGTATTTATTTTGTTTTATTTCAGTAGCCTTATTCAGCTTTTTCCGATAAGGTCTGGAGAATTCCGGAAAGTTTGTTACCACCGGATTGTAATGCTGAAACAACATTCTTAGCAGGTGATTGCAACAGGGCGACCAGATCCGCGATGAGTTCGTTTTTCGATTTGATAGCAGCCAGAAAATCCAGTTGATTGTCCCCCAGATAAACCATATCTTCGATGAAGGCGGCTTTCAGGATGGGATACTCTGATTTTTTCCGGAACTCCTTGATCAGTTTAGCAGGTGCGTTACCTGCTTCAGCGAACATCAGGGAAGTGTGTCCTTTCAATGCAACATCCAACTCACTATATTCCTTATCCACTTGCTCCATGGCTTTTTTCAACAGGGTATTTTTCACAACACGAAGTTGGATCCCCCGGTTGAAGCACATCCTTCTGAGTTTGCTGGTGTCGGCGGCATTCATGGTCGACACGTCCGCAAGATAGAAGTTTGCGTTGGCCTGCAACTGTTCGGTTAAGGAATCAATCAGTTCTTTTTTATCTTTTTTAATCATAACAATCTCTTGTTTATATCGTTATGCAGCAGTAATGGATTTCGGATCGACAGAAACGCCGGGGCTCATGGTGCTGGAAACGGAAATGCTCAGCACATAAGTTCCTTTGGCTGCAGCCGGCTTCAGTTTCAAAATAGCATGCATGGTTTCCGCAATATTGTCAACCAGTTTTTGCTCGTCGAAGCTCACTTTACCGATTGAATTGTGGATGATCCCAAACTTATCAACTTTGAAATCGATCTTACCGGCCTTGGCAGCGCTCACTGCCTGTCCCACTTCCATGGTGACCGTCCCGGTTTTCGGGTTGGGCATCAGGCCGCGGGGGCCCAAAATCCGTCCCAGTGCGCCGACTTTCGGCATTACGCTGGGCATAGTAATTACGACATCTACATCGGTCCAACCGTCTTTGATCTTCTGGATATATTCATCCAATCCGACATAGTCGGCACCGGCAGCTTTGGCCTCTTCCTCCTTATCAGGTGTACACAGCACGAGAACCCGCAAATCCTTACCAGTACCATGGGGCAGGGTTACAGAACCACGCACCATCTGGTTGGCTTTTCTCGGGTCAACGCCCAGACGCACACTGATGTCCACTGAAGCATCAAATTTGGTATAAGTAATGTCTTTTACTAATTTAACTGCTTCTGCTAAGGAGTACTGTTTGTTTTTTTCGAATTTGGTCAAAGCTTCTTTATGCTTTTTTGTCAATTTTGCGATATTCTCCTCCTGTTAACAGATAATTAATTTTTAGGGAACGCACCTTTAATGGTAACGCCCATACTCCGTGCTGTTCCAGCAACCATGCGCATGGCAGATTCCAGCGTAAAAGCATTCAGATCGACCATTTTGGACTCGGCAATATTTTTTACCTGGTCCCAGGTGATACTTCCTACTTTTGTTCTGTTGGATTCTGCAGAACCTTTTTTCAGTTTTGCAATTTCCATGATCTGCACTGCCACCGGAGGTGTTTTCAGAATGAACTCAAAGCTTTTATCCTTATAAACAGTAATGATCACAGGAATGACCTTTCCGGCCTGATCCTGCGTACGCGCATTAAACTGTTTACAGAATTCCATGATGTTCACCCCTTTGGCACCCAAAGCAGGTCCTACCGGAG
>JBJKPL010000255.1:0-4887 GCA_046706345.1 Candidatus Sulfidibacterium sp. | reverse complement strand
GAATACACCCGTACCAGCAACTTGCCGGTGGCTTCAAATTCTGCCTTGTGGGCCTTCCTGATCCGGTAAACTTCGTTGATCATTTTTTATCCTAGCGGAAAGATCCTGTGCTTCAGCAAATACTGCAACACCTGCTCTACATTTTCTGCATTCTGCTCCGGTTGTAGTTTCAGCGAGGGGCTTTCGGGCACATCGTAGGCAATGTCCAGACCCGGAATATCCTTGATTTCATCCCGGTCGTAACGTTCGTACAGATCGTCGTCCACATGCTGACGGCAATAGTCCAGTCCGGCATTCATGAAGATCAGATGGAACCGCTCCGGACCGATGATCTGTGCAGCCTGTTGACGGATGTTCCTGTCCGGCGAAGAGAATGAACATACGCACAGAATCCCCTGATCATTTAAGATCTTGGCGATGTTGGCTACCCGCCGGAGCTGCTCGGCCCGGTCGGCAGGAGAATAATCCAGCTCCCGCGACAGGCCGGAGCGCATCGACTTCCCGTCCAGCAACACTACCTTGGCGCCCAGTTCGATCAGATGCTTTTCGAGCAGAAAGGCCAGCTCGTTCTTGCCGCTGCCGTGCAATCCGGTGATCCAGAGTGTGGCGCCTTTTTGGTTGTATTGTTTTTCAAGGAATTCTTTGGTGATGAGTCGTTGTCCTCCGGCGATCTTTTGTTTCTGGTCTTCGGTGATGCGGGTGGGAAGCAGGTTGCTGTCCTGTTTGTCCAGTATCATGCCCACGGCCACGGTATTGTGCGTTACCGGATCGATCAATACAAAAGAACCGGTTTGATGGTTCACTTTATAAGCATCAAAAAACAACGGTTCCACGGTAGTGATGATTACCCGTCCGATCTCGTTCAGTACAAAATGGTCCACTTCCTGATGTTCCAGCGTATTGACATCCACTTTATACCGGATCTGGTCGATCTTGGCCTTGGTGCCGTGGGTGTTGTGCTTGATGTAGAAATGGGTGAAGGGATCCATGGGTTTTTCATCCATCCAGACCAGCATCGATTCGAAATGACGGCTGACATGCGGCTGGTTGTCGGCATGCACCAGCATGTTCCCACGCGAAATATCGATTTCATCTTCCAGCGTCAGGTTGATGCTTTGCGGGGGAAAGGCATAGTCCAGATCGCCATCGTAGGTGGTGATGGTTTTCACTTTGGAAGTCTTCCCCGAAGGAAGCACTTTGATCTCGTCACCCTGACGGATGATCCCGGAAGCCACCGAACCCGAAAAACCGCGGTATTTCAGGTCGGGACGCACCACATACTGCACCGGAAAGCGAAAGTCTTCAAAATTCCGGTCGCTGCCGACATGGACATTTTCAAGAAATTCAAGAACGCTTTCCCCGTGATACCAGGGCATTTTCTGTGTGGGCTCCACCACATTGTCCCCTTTTAAAGCCGATAGCGGAATAAAAGTCACATCGGGAACGTCCAGTTGCGTGATAAAATTTTTGTAATCGGCGACGATGGATTCGAAGACCTCCTGTTTGTAATCCACCAAATCCATCTTGTTTACCGCCAGCACCACATGTTTAATCCCCAGCAAGGAAGCCAGAAAGGTGTGCCGTTTGGTTTGGGTGATGACGCCTTTGCGGGCATCCACCAGCAGAATAGCCAGGTTGGCTGTGGACCCGCCGGTGATCATGTTTCGCGTATACTGCTCGTGCCCCGGGGTGTCGGCGATGATAAACTTCCGTTTTTCCGTCGAGAAATACTGGTAAGCCACATCGATGGTGATCCCTTGTTCGCGCTCGGCTTTCAGCCCATCGAGCAGCAAGGCATAGTCGATGTCATCACCGGCATGGCCGATGCGTTTGCTGTCACGATGCAACGCCGTAAGCCGGTCTTCGTATAGTTTTTTGCTGTCGAACAGCAGCCTTCCGATGAGGGTGGATTTCCCGTCATCCACCGAGCCGGCTGTCAGCAGTCGTAATAAATCTTTCTTTTGATCCTGATCCAGGAATTCTTTAATATCCATTCCGTTCATATGTTCCTCACGTTTTTTCTAGCGAAAGGAGCTTTCCGTCGTTCCGGTTTTTATAATGAATTTTGAAAATGTTTCCGAAAAAACAGATTCCCAAAAAGGAAACCCTAAAGCTAAGTAATGCGCAAAAATACAAAAAAGAAGGGGTTTTTTGCAGGCATTCTTCCCCCGCTGCCAGCGATAATTTGTAATTTTACCGATTAAAAACAGGCCATGAGCAATCCATCCATCCAAATCACCAAGCGGAACGGAGAGACGGCGCCGTTCGAAGAAGAAAAACTCAGGCAGGCCCTGATCCGCTCCGGTGCCAGACCGTCCGATCTGGAAGAAGCCCTGCAGGCCGTCCGCGGCGTTTTGTACGACGGCATCGACACGCATAAGATCTTTCAAACGGCTTATCAATCGCTGAAAAAAAGATCGCACCACAGTGCCGGGCGTTACCGGTTGAAAAAAGCCATGATGGAACTGGGGCCCTCGGGATATCCGTTTGAAAAATTTGTCGGAAAACTGATGGAATCGCAGGGGTATCAGGCGAAGGTGAATGTCATGGTCCAGGGAGCCTGCGTGTCGCACGAAGTGGATGTGGTGGCGCTGAAAGACAAGGTTCAGACGATGATTGAATGTAAATATCACACCGATGTTTCCATCAAAAGCGATGTGAAAGTAGCGCTGTACATTCACTCCCGCTTTCTGGATGTCTCCAACGCCTGGGCAGCTTCCTCCGAAGATCCGGAGATGAAATACCAGGGCATGATCGTAACCAACACCCGGTTTTCCGGCGACGCCACCCAGTATGCCGAATGTGTCGGACTGAAGTTGATCTCGTGGGACTATCCCCGTTCGGGGAGTTTGAAGGACTGGATCGACCAATCCGGATATCACCCGATCACCAGCCTGGGATCGCTGTCCAGGCCTGAAAAAGTCAAACTGCTAGAAAAAGGACTGGTGCTGTGCCGCGATGTCAACCGGCAAAAGGAGCTGCTGGCAGAAGTCGGCATCAGCAACAACAAAATACCGAAAATCCTGGCGGAAGCCCATGCCCTTTCGGGATCCGTCTAAAAAAAACATCATTTATGGAACAGCGAGAAAAATACACCTGGCAGGAAGATTTTGTGGTAGACTGGGAGTCGGTGAGCATGGACAACCGGATGACACTGTCTTCACTGGTGCGCCTGTTGCTGCAGGGTGCCACCAACCATGCGGAAGCACTGGGCTTCGGGTTCACGGATACCAGCAAGGACGACCTTTCCTGGGTGTTGCTGCGCATCAACCTGAAGATTGAACGCCTTCCGGGATGGCAGGAAGCCATCAGCGTTCGGACCTGGCCCAGTGAAGTGAAAGCCCTGACGGCCTTCCGCGAATTTGAAGTGGTGGGAAAAGACCGGGAAGTACTCTGCCGGGCCACCACCGAATGGTCGGTCATCAACCTGAAGACCCGCCGTCCGCAGCGCATGGAAGGATTGCAGTTTCTTGAAAAGCACCATGTGGACCAGCCCCATCTGGTGTACCCTTTCCCAAGGATCCATCCCAAAATAGATTTTGAAGAGATCTTTTCGCTGAAAATTCATTATTCGCACATGGACATGAACGGCCATGCCAATGCCGTAAAATATTTCGACTGGCTGTCGGATGCAGTGTACGAACAGTTCGGAACCAACGACGTTTCGTTTGTCTTTTTCAATTATTACCACGAATGCCTGCTGGGCGAAACCATTTCCATCGGGAAATCGCTGGAAGAACCCGGCGTGATCCGGGGATTTAAAACCGAAGAAGACAAAATGACTTTCCTGGCAAAGGTGGAGATGCGATAGATTTTCACCTTTCACCCTGACAGGGTTGTCAACCCTGTCAGGGTGAAAAACCGTATTTTGGCATTATTATTGCATAATCTATTGGCAATAAAACGATTAACCTGACCCTTAAAAGCGCTGCAATGAAGAAAATTGTTTTTATTTCAGCCGTTATTTTCGTTTCGCTGTTCGGTTTCTGCAAGTGTAGTTATGATCATATCGTCCCGACATGGTTTGAAGGTATTCTTACCAAAGGAGCTTCCGGAATGGGATGCCCGGATGTGGTGACGATTACCAGAACTGTTTCCGACGCGCTTCCCGTGAACACCTCACTTTATGTGATCTTTGAAAATGACAGCAGCCAAATACAACACTTAAAGAATGGAGAAAAAATAAAATTCAGGATCATCAGCTATCATCTTGACACAGTGCCTCATCTTGCCGTATGCCGGTGGGCAACCTATGATGCGAAAATCGAACTTGTTAACTAATTATTTGAATTAGAGTATTTTACTTTGTCTTGCTGTATTTCAATGTCGAGAAACCCAGCATCGCGGCAGCGTAACCGACCAGAATAAAATAATCCAGATGGATGTCGCTGAAAGTGGCACCTTTTAACATGATCATGCGGTTGATCTTGATAAAATAAGCCACCGGATTGAGGAGATCGATCTTTTGTGCCCAGAGCGGCATACTTTCCAGCGGCGTGAACAGCCCGCTCATCAAGATAAAGATCACCAGGGCAAACCACGAGATGAACATGGCCTGTTGCATGGTGTTGGCCAGCGTGGAAATAAAGAGTCCGAAGCCCAGGATCAGGATCAGGTAAGTGGCCGCCACAAAAAGCAGCAACAGCGGACTTCCCACGATGATAATGTGAAACCAGAACCGCGCGATCAGCAGCCCGATGACCAGGTCGCCCAGGCCGATGATCCAGAATGGGATCAGCTTGCCGGTAATAAATTCCATCTTGGTGATGGGTGTGACATTCAATTGGTCAATAGTTCCAAGTTCGTTTTCTTTCACAATATTCATTGAAGAAAGAAACATCGCAATCAACGTGATGAGCAGCACCAGGATGCCCGGAACCATGTACG
>JBJKPL010000254.1:0-8337 GCA_046706345.1 Candidatus Sulfidibacterium sp. | reverse complement strand
AGTAAAAGGTCAGAATGCCCAGCACGGCGGCGTAACTCAGCTGAAAGCCCACGTTGAAGATGAAAAAAGGGTTGAAGACCAACAACAGAAAGGCCGATGCCGCCAGCAGGTTGTAGTGGTCGTATTCGCGCTCCAGCGCGGCCGCTACGATAAAAAAGCTGATCATGACGGAGGCACGCAGCACCGACGGCGCCAGCCCGGTGAGCAGGGCATAGCACCAGATCAACAGCAACAAAAGGAAATTTTTGACACGTTTCCCGTGGCGCAGCTTGTTGAGAAAGGCCAGAAGGAAGTTCAATACCAAAAAAATGATGCCCACATGCATGCCCGAAACACACAGGATGTGCACCACGCCGGCCGCCACATAATGGCGGTGTACCTCCGGTTCGAGCAGCTGATCGTAGCCCAGCAAAATGGCGGCCGCCACTTCAAATTCTTCCCCGCGGATGCCGTTATGCCGCAGCGTGGCCAATAATTCATTGCGCCAGGCGGCGAAAGGCGCTTTCAGGTTCAACGGGCGGTTGTAAGTCAGTTTTTTCCACTGGCGGGCTTTCACAAAAACCATGGATCTGACGCCCTGATTTTTCAGGTAGCTCCGGTAATCGAATTCCTCCGGGTTGAGGGCCTGCGCCGGCTGTTGCAGTCGTCCTTCGAAGGTGATATAATCGCCCAGGTGCAATGCCCGGGAGGCGGAATCTTTTTCGAAATAAGCCATCACTTTTAATGCAGGAACGTCCCATTTTTCTTTGCCGGTGATGCGCAGGATCATTTTCACCGACTTTGGCGTGGTCTGCGGTTCGGTCAGAATCTCACCGGAAAGGAAGGTGTGAGCAGGAAATTTGAGAGGCTGTGATCTCAGATGGAAAACCGTCAGCAGGATGGCCGTCAGGACAACTGTCGTGAAAAGGACAAAACCATTCACCCAACGGTACCGGTAAGAACGCAGCCACCCGGTGACTGTCAGCGAAAGTAGCAGGAAAAACAGGGTGGATGCCCACCAGAAAATCAGCGGCAGCTGCCGGAGGGCGGGCAGATAATACGCCAGAAAGATCCCCGCAAGGAAAAAGAACAGTAAACGAACAAAAGGCCGGTCGTGCCAGAACATGATGTTGTAACCTGTTGGTCACAACAAGTTTACAAAAAATTTGTCAAAAAAGAAAATTTAAGTGACAGCGGCCGCAACGGTTACCGGCGGGCGAGTTCGTGAACAACGGTAGCGGCTTTTTCGGAGGCGCCGCGGGTCCCCAGCTTTTCGATCAGCTGCCGGTAATCGGATAACATGCTGTCGCGGGTGCCGGAACCGGGCAGGACTTTTTTTAATTCCTCCCGCAGGGCTTGCGTGGTACAATCCTCCTGCAACAATTCCCGCACCACTTCGCGGTCCATGATCAGGTTGACCAGGGAGATGAATTTCAGATGCACCAGGCTTTTGGCGATGGCATAGGAGACGGCGCCGGCTTTATAGCAAACCACCTGCGGAACGTTGAGCAGGGCGGTCTCCAGGGTGGCGGTACCCGAGGTCACCAGGGCCGCTTCGGCATTGCGCAGCAGCGTATGGGTCTGCCCGAAAACGATCCGGACATCGTCGGATTGCGGATAAATGTCTTTGTTTACCGAAGGGACGCCGGCAATCACAAACTGATGGTCGGGGAAATCGGGGATCAGCTCCAGCATGGGTTTCAGCATCCGTTGGATCTCCTGGACCCGGCTTCCGGGAAGCAGCGCGATTACCGGCCTTTCATCCAGTTTATTTTCCCTGATGAAACGGGCACGGGAGATCATCTCCTCATCTTCCAGTTCGTCCAGCAGGGGGTTGCCGACAAAATCCACCTCGTAATCAAAACGGGCATAGAATGCTTTCTCGAAAGGCAGGATCACCATCATCCGGTCGACGTATTTTTTGATGGTTTTCACGCGGCCCTGTTTCCAGGCCCAGACGGTGGGGGAGATGTAAAAGGCCACTTTCAGTCCCTGTTTTGAGGCAAATTTCGCCATACGCAGATTGAAACCCGGATAGTCGATCAGGACCACCACATCGGGCTGATAGTCGACCAGTTCTTTCTTGCAAAACGCGATGTTTCCCAGGATCGTACGCAGGTTCAGGAGCACTTCGGCAAAGCCCATGAAGGCCAGGTCGCGGTAGTGTTTGACCAGCGTTCCGCCCTGGGCCTGCATTTTATCGCCGCCCCAGAAGCGGAATTCAGCCTCCGGATCGTTATTTTTTATGGCTTCCATGAGTTTGGCACCATGGAGGTCTCCCGAGGCTTCGCCGGCGATAAGATAGTACTTCATGTGGCTTTCAGGTCTGTTTATAAACGGTGATAATAGATGACAAAGAAAAGGATGGCATAGGCCAGCGTCATAAGCAGGATTCCCCTGCCGGTCTTATCACTTTTCAAATTTATAAAATACAGGCGAATGAGAAGGAGGTTTCCCACCAGGCTCAGCAGGTAGATGTTTTGCGGCTGATGGAGGCCGTGCCAGAGGCCGGTTGTTTTCATCAGGCGGTCGAGCAGCCAGAAAAATCCAAATAGCGGAAATGGGGCCAGGGCGCCCATGCCCAGGCCAAAGAGGAAATTATTTTTTTTAAAGTACTGAAACATGGCCTAAAATTTAAAGGTGTCCAACAATGCCTGAGCGGTAAAGTCGACCTGGACGGGTACCACGGCGACATAGTTCTCTGCCAGGGCTTTTTCGTCGGTATCCGGTCGCGGGTCGCCATTGTGGAAGATGCCGCCCATCCAGTAATACGTTCTTCCGTAAGGATCGGCGCGTTTTTCAAATTCTTCCACCCACCGGGCTTTGGCCTGCCGCACGGTTTTGATGCCCCTGACGGGCTGATCGGAAATTTTGGGAATGTTCACATTCAGGCAGACGCCTTCGGGTAAGCCTTCAGCCAGCACTTTTTTGGCGATGGTTTCCACAAAAGGATCCACGTGGCTGAAATCGGCTTCGGGGCTGAAATCATCCAGCGAAAAGCCGATGGACGGGATGCCGTCGATGGCACCTTCCAGCGCCGCGGCCATGGTGCCCGAGTACACGATGTTGATGGCGGCATTGGAACCGTGGTTGATACCCGAAACGATCAGATCGGGTTTCCGCGACAGCAGGGCGTGCTTGCCCAGCTTGACGTTGTCGGCGGGCGTGCCATTGGTGATGTATTCCCGGTAATCCTGTTCTTCTTTTACCAGCCGCGGCATCAGCGGGCTCTTGGTGGTCACCGCATGGCCCATGCCCGACATCACCTGTTCGGAAGCGATGACGGCCACTTCGCCCAGCGGCCGCATGATCTCGATGAGCTTGCGCAGGCCGGGGGCATGAATGCTGTCGTCGTTGGTAATTAAAATGAGGGGTTTATTGTTCATTTTTTTCTTTGCTGTTAATATTTGTAACTCCTGCGGAAATGATAAACTTCATCACTTCCATGGATTGGGCGTCGATGGGTTTGATGTGCTCCACGGGCACGATGTAAAGGTTGCCCGACCAGGTGTAGGCATGGGGCAGGTAAACGGCCACTTTTTTGCCCGATTCGCCCAGCACCGCCAGGCTACGGTTGGTGATGTAGCCCACACGCTCCACATCCCATTCCTTGCTCAGGCGCACCAGCACCGGTTCTTTAAAACTTCTTCGTTGCCCGACAAACGCCGAGGTGAGGTCTTTGGTGGCCGTATAAATGATCTTGATCAACGGCGCCCTTGCCAGCAATTCGTCGAAATAACTGACCACCGGTTTGAACACGATGGTGGAGCCCAGCAATCCCACCAGGCTGATCACGATGATGAGAAAGATAAATCCCAGACCCGGGATGTTTATCCCGATAATTTGCTTGATGGGGCCGGTGAGTAGATTGTCAATCAGTTCAAAGATGCTGTAAATAACCCAGACGGTCACGGTGACCGGAACGAGTAACAAAAGCCCCTGTAAGAAGGAGTTTATCAGTTTTTTAGTGATCTTTTGGAACATGTTCTTTTTGATTTAGTAAATGCAGAATGTTATGAAAGACTTGTTAAAAGACTGCTTTCAAGCTTCTTTTCAGACTGGAATCCCCGTTGTTATTATTTTGCAAATATACAATGAGTTTTCTTTGGTGACGGTAAAATGCAACCGGCAGGCCGGAATTTAATGAAGGTTTAACAGGGATCTTTTCAGGCTGCGGCCTGATGTTGTTCCGGCCTCAGTTTCCTGCTTCTTCCAAAAAGAGAACCAGTTCATCAAAAAGGCGGTGCGTGGGCAGGCCCATCACATTGAAATACGAACCGTCGATCTTATAAATGGCGATATGGCCGATCCATTCCTGGATGCCGTAGGCACCGGCTTTGTCGTAGGGTTTGTAATTTTCGACGTAGTAATCGATCTCTTCGTCCGAAAGCTCCTTGAAATAGACTTCCGTGGTGGCATAAAAGCTGTGAAAACGGTCCCTGATCCGCAGGGTCATGCCCGTGATCACCTCATGGTTGGTGCCGGATAGCTTCCGCAGGATCTCCAGGGCCTGTTGTTTGTCGTGGGGTTTTCCCAGAATTTCGCCGTTGACGGCCACGATGGTATCGGCGGTGATCAGCAGGGTGTTGTCTTTCAGGTCTTCGGTTTGGAAGGCTTTGCTTTTTAATTCGCTGAGAAATACGGCGCCTTCGGCCGGGGTGAAGTGGTCGGGAAACCGCTCTTTCACCCGACGTGATTCCACGGGGAATTCCAGGCGCTTTTCTTTCAGTAGATGCTTGCGGCGCGGCGAACCGGAAGCCAGAACAATATCATACTTTTTTAAGGTGTCGAGGATCATCACAATTCAAAATAAAACAAGATCATGGAAAGGATGCCGGCCAGCATCAGCAGCTTGATGAAGACCGACAGTTTGCTGAAATGCAGTTTTTCTGTAGCCTGAAGCAGTTTGATGATCACCGCGGCAAACAGGATGTCGATCAGCGCGAAATAAAACACCAGCAGGAAATAACCGTTCAGGTAAAAATACCACTGGAAGGCAAAGGCTGCCAGCAGTCCCACGGTGGCCACCGCGAGCGCCAGGATCCGGGAATTCCTTACGCCGTAAACCACAGCAAAAGTACGGCAGCCGGTTTTTTCATCCCCCTCCAGATCTTCGACATCTTTCACGACCTCGCGCAGCAAACTCACCAGAAAGGCAAAGGCCATATAGATCAGCACCAGGGTAAATACCACATTCAGGGCCCTTGGGTCCACAGAAAAGGTGATTTTTCCCAGCTGCAGGGCAAAGAGCTCGTAGAGGAATACCAGACCAAAGGAAAGGGCGCTGAGAAAGGCCACCACCAGGTTTCCCGTCAGCGGCTGGCCTTTGTAAGTGGTGGCATAAAACCACAAAAGTCCGGCCGTCAGCAGGAAGATCAGCGAGAAATTGAATTTATGAAGCATCACGGACACCACCGTACCAAGGATCACGCCGGTTACGGCAAAAATCCCATACAGGATGTAAGCCTGGTTCACGGTAAAGGCTACTCCGATGCTGTTTTTACCCGGTTTGTTGATCTTGTCAGGCGCCACGTCTTTGATGTCGTTGATAATGTATCCGCCGATGGCCGTAAATACCACCGCCAGCGCCAGCAGGATAAAGGTTTTTAACGTCAGTCCTGCACCACCGGCCAGAGGTCCGAGACCGGGACGGATGATAAACCAAAGCAAAAAGCTCAAGCTCATCAGAATGATGATCAGGTTGGGCCAGCGGATGAGTTTGAAAAATGATCTTACCATGGGGTTCGGATTAAGGTGGGGGATGGGTTTTTACCAGGTGAAAGCTTCCGGGGTAAGCCATTTGCCCTGGACTTTCATCACCTGTTCGATGATGTCGCGCACGCAACCGTCACCGCCTTTTTTGTCGGAGATGTAAACGGAAATATTCCGGACTTCTTCCACGGCATCCAGTGGGCACACCGGCACGCCCACTTTTTTCATCACGGGGATGTCGGGAATGTCATCGCCCATATACAACACTTCTTCATGGGAGAGGCCTTTGTTTTTGAGATAATTTTCGTAGACCTCCAGTTTGTCTTTTACGCCGGTAAAGGCATCCTTGATGTTCAGGGTTTCGAAACGGTTGTCCATGGAACGCGAAAAGCCCCCGGAAATGATCACCACGTTGTATCCCAGTTTCACCGCCAGCTGCAGGATGTAGCCGTCGCGGACGTTGGCGTTGCGCAACGGCGGTCCCTCGTGCTGCAGGATGACTTTTCCGTCGGTCATTACTCCGTCGTAATCAAAGATCAGGGTGGTGATCCCGGACAAGCGCTCTTTATAATTTGTCATGATATTTTGTTAATATTTGATGACTGAATAACTGATATATTTCTTTTAGTTCCGGGTGGTCTTCAAGCAGGGTGGAATGCTCCCGGAGGGTGTTGACGTCGTTGCGCCGTGCGGGGCCGGTCTGGGCTTCCCCGGGCTCCAGTTCTTTCATTTTGGCTGCGGTTTCCTGCAGCAGGGGCAGAAGGATGCTGAAGTCCAGGTCTTTTTCCCTGAGCAACTCAGCGGCAGCGGCATATAAATGATTGGGGAAGTTGTTCACAAACACCGCCGCCAGGTGGAGCTGTTTCCTGCTGGCGGAAGGGATGTACAGAACCGAATCGCTCAGTCCCGACGCCAGTTGAAACAACCGTTGCCGGGTTTTTTCCTTGTTGCCTTCGATGCAAAAGGGAACCTGCCTGATGTCGACGAAACGTTTCTTCGAAAAGGTCTGCAGTGGATAAAAGACGCCAAAATTTTCAAATTTATCCAGCAGGTTCATGTTGACGATGCCGGAAGTATGGGCTACGAAGCCCTGTACGGGGGCCATTTCCCGGACTACCTCGCCGATCTTGTCATCGGAAACGGCGATGAGATACAGATCGGCCCCTGGATGAAGCTCCGCCAACCGATGGGTTGCCTGGCTGGACGTCATCCCCGCAAGGGTCTGCGCATGCTCCCGATGGGGAGAATACACCTGGAGGATCCGGAGGCCACAGGCATGCAACGCGCGGGCCATGTGGGTCGCCACATTGCCCGACCCCAGCAACACCACCGATGATATCATCTCTACCGGTTTCACTTTTCGAACATTTCTCTGACGTCTTTTTTCAGATAAGCCAGGGCTTTTTGCACCGGATCCGTCTCTTTGTCGAATCCGGAGACCAGGATCCGTTGCGCCAGATCGGCGGCATTGGCCTTGGGGCCCAGGCTGCTGCCTGCCTGGTTGATGGTTTGGAGGATGTTTTCTTTGGCGGCCTTGCTCAGCTCCCAGGCATAATCCGAAAGATAGATCTGTTGCGAAAGATTGTGCTCAAACTCCTCACGAATGGTCATTTGCAGGGTTTTCAGCAGCGAAGGGCCGCTTTGTCCGGCTGCCAGCACCCGGGGGATAAGATTGGGCGGGTTGATGCGTTCCAGGAAGAGGGTCATGCGCTCGTAAGCCTGAAGTTTTGCCTTGAGTACGGCTTTCATGTTTTCGACGTTGCCTTCGTGTTGGATCTTGATCCTGGTCAGCTCCTGTTCTTCCCTCAGGAAGTCCATGTGCTTCAGGTTATAGCGGGTAAACTCCTTCATCATCAGGTACACAAGCAGCACCAAAATGATGGAAGGGATGACATATTTGGCGAATT
Organism: Candidatus Sulfidibacterium sp.; assembly: GCA_046706345.1. GTDB lineage: Bacteria > Bacteroidota > Bacteroidia > Bacteroidales > F082 > Sulfidibacterium. Next base: position 739 of record JBJKPL010000254.1, on the reverse strand, counting down.
CCATTAATGAAGAGATCATGTGTTTAAAAGTTGAATGAACTACAAAATAACAACATATTTTTCAATGAAGGGATTGTTTTATCATTTGACCTGCCGGGGAGAAAAATTTCAAGGGCCTGTCGTGTCGAAAATGTGAATTTATAACATAGGTCTTTTTGCTAAAAATCGTTTTAAATTTGTGTGTTTTCCCCAGGTCTGTGGCTTGGGTTTTCTGTTAAAATTATTAAGAATTATTACCTTTGCGCATTTAAAAATAATGGACAAGTGAACGAAAATATAATTTCAACGCGCATCAGGTCGATTTCCATGTCAGCGACGCTGGAGATGACCCGGAAAAGCAGGGAATTAAAAGCCGCCGGAATTGATGTTATTAACCTAAGCATTGGCGAACCCGATTTTGATACCCCAGGCCCCGTGAAAGACGCTGCAGTCAGGGCCATCGAACAGAACATAACCCATTATCCGCCCATAGCGGGATTCAGGGACCTGCAGGAAGCCATCACCGAAAAACTCAAACGGGACAACGATGTGGATTATGACCCCGGTCAGATCGTGGTCTCCAACGGCGCCAAGCAAGCGCTGGCCAACATCTTCCTCTCCATCCTCGATCCGGGTGATGAAGTGATTATGGCAGCGCCCTATTGGGTTTCCTATGCCGACATCATCAAACTCGCCGGTGGGAAGGTGGTGCCTGTACATACCAGCATTGCCGATGATTTTAAATTGCAGCCCGAACAAC
>JBJKPL010000253.1:0-5519 GCA_046706345.1 Candidatus Sulfidibacterium sp. | reverse complement strand
CCTACACGCCGGGGCGTTTCCCCAAGATGAATTAATAATTCCTAAGCATGAAAAAGGCGGCTCGTTGAGCCGCCTTTTTTTTTCAGTCAAAGCCGATTATTTTTTCTTCTCCTGCAATACGATCTTCAGGGCCAGTTCGTCCAGCTGCTCCTGCGCAATGGAGGACGGAGAGTCGATCATCAGATCGCGGCCGGAATTGTTTTTCGGGAAAGCAATGAAATCACGGATGGAATCTTTTCCGGCAAAAATCGCCGCCAGCCGGTCGAAACCCAGGGCAATACCCCCATGCGGCGGGGCCCCGTATTCGAAAGCATTCATCAGGAAGCCAAACTGGTTCTGGGCATCTTCTTCAGAAAAACCCAGGGCGTTGAACATCCTTTTCTGCAATTCGCGATCATGGATCCGGATGGAACCGCCCCCGATTTCCACCCCGTTGATGACCATATCATAGGCATTGGCACGGACCGCTCCCGGATCACTTTCCAGCAAAGGAGCATCCTCGGGCTTGGGCGCCGTAAACGGAAGGTGCATGGCATGATAACGACCGGTTTCTTCGTCCCATTCCAGCAACGGAAAATCGGTGACCCACAGCGGACTGTACTGACCGGGATTGCGCAAACCAAGCAGGTTTCCCATTTCCAGTCGCAAAGCCGACAGCTGCACCCGGACTTTCTGAGCGTCTCCGGAAAGGATCAGCAACAAATCTCCGGGCTGCGCTCCGAAAGCCCCGGCCCATTGTTTCAATGCATTTTCATCAAAGAATTTATCTACAGAAGACTTAAAACTTCCGTCTTCATTAAATTTCACATAGACCAGGCCCTTGGCACCGACCTGCGGGCGTTTCACAAAATCCGTCAGCTGATCCAGCTGCTTCCGGGTATATCCGGCGCAACCCGGGGCATGGATCCCCACCACCAGTTCCGCATCGTCAAAGACACTGAAATCATGACCTTTGGCCAGGTCATTCAGTTCCACAAACTCCATCCCGAAACGGAGATCCGGTTTGTCGGAACCAAAGCGACGCATGGCTTCATCGTATGACATCCGCGGGAAAGTATCAAGTTCAAGGCCTTTAACTTCTTTGAAAAGATAATGCATCAGGCCCTCGAAGGTATGGAGCACATCTTCCTGTTCCACAAAGGCCATCTCACAGTCGATCTGGGTGAACTCCGGCTGACGGTCGGCCCGCAGGTCTTCATCGCGGAAACATTTTACCAGCTGATAGTACCGGTCGTAACCGGCCACCATCAGCAACTGCTTGAAAGTCTGCGGTGACTGCGGCAGGGCATAACATTCCCCCTGATTCATCCGCGAGGGGACCACAAAATCGCGGGCTCCCTCCGGAGTGGATTTGATAAGATATGGCGTTTCGATCTCTACAAATTGCTGACTGTCGAGATACTTCCTGCTTTCCAGGGAAAGCTTGTGGCGCAGCAACAGATTTTCTTTTAAGACATTCCTTCTCAGATCGAGATAGCGAAACTTCATGCGCAGCTCTTCCCCGCCGTCGGTTTGATCTTCGATGGTAAAAGGCGGGACTTTGGAGCGGTTCAGTACTTTCAGCTGCATCACATCGATCTCTATTTCTCCTGTCGGGATCTTCGGGTTCTTCGAAACCCGTTCGATGACTTTTCCGGCAGCCTGGATCACGAATTCGCGGCCAAGGGTTCTGGCCGTTTCAATCAGTCCGGCCTCCGACCTTCCTTCTTCCATCAGCAACTGAGTGATGCCGTACCGGTCGCGCAAGTCGATCCAGATCAACCCGCCTTTATCCCGGATCCGCTGTACCCAACCACTCAAAACAACTTCTTTATCAACATCTTTCAGATTCAGCTCCCCACAGGTATGTGTCCGCAACATGATCTTTTTTGTTTAATTTTTTAAAAAGGATAATAACCGTAATTTCAAGTTGCGAAAATACGAAAGTTCAGCAGATTCCTTTCATGAAAAATGCAATTTGCGTCTGAGACAGGCGGAAGAACCCGCTTTTCAGCACCGTCGGTCTCAATGATGGTTTTCCTGCTTTTTGTATTGATAGATCTTTTTGCCGGCATAGGCGGCACCCAGCCCCAGCAGAATAAACAATCCGCTGCCGATGGGGGCACCGCCGCCCGAAGAATTCCCGGTGGAACCCGGAGAAGGAGGCGGTGGCGCCGTTTGGGGGAACAGAGGAAGCGCTGAAAACAGGAACGCACAAAGTATCATTATCATATTCTTTTTCATAACATTCGGTTTTGCAGGTTAAAAAATGACTTTTTGGGTTTTCATGAAACGGTCGTTTGAAACCGAAACAATGAAGAGCCCCCTCCTGTCCGGCATCATTTTCTGAATTTGGTCTCCTGCGGCCAGGTTCAGATCCTGATGAAGCAGATCCTGCCCCATCAGATTGAAAACCCTGAGAGTGCAACGCAAGGGTTGATTTGTCAGGTTTTTTACCCTCAGTCTGTGCCGTATCACCCGTAAACTGATCACCTCAGGTTGGATTGCCGACGGCGAAGAAATCCCTGTGGTTCTCTCGTTGAAGTGCAGGACAAACCGGTCGGAAATCCTTCCGGACGCATCCACCGAAAACACATAGGGTCCGTCTTTTCTGAGATCAGCCCAGGTACCGGTGTTTTTATCCTCCAGCCAGATGGTGGCGGAATCCAGCAGGTTTTCGCTTCGGATCAAAGAAAAAACATAATCGCCAGTCGAGTCTGCCTCGATACCCACCGGCACTCGTTCCGGCTGATCCGGAGGAGGCAATGCCTGAATGGCGAAATCATAACCATCGTCATCCACCAGCCGGGTGAACAGGTCAGGCCCGGAGTTATTTTTCAGAGCGCCCACATCATAACTCACATCCAGGCCCGGCGTCATGCCTGCTCCAAAGGCGATGAGGGTTTCGCTTTGCAGCTGACCGGTTTTGGAAAGTCCGAACCAGCAGCGGGTCCAGGAATCCGCCACCGTATCTTTATAAAAGATGGCATTGCCGCCGTTATTTTGCAGGCTGGCCGGAAAGATCAGGTCGCCGGAAGTTTTCACCCTGACCATAAAAGCCTGACCGGGCGGAATATACCTGCCCTTGCTGGCGTTGGAAACCGGCAGGTTGTCATTCCGGTGCCCATGATACGAAGGTTGTTCATCCCAAAAATAGATCCCTGAATAAACCGGATCGAGCAGATCCTTGTTCACCTTCAGAAAGTTGTTGTTGCCGGCACTGCGGTTGGCAGCCATGGAAGCGGTAAACGGGTTGCCGACCAGGTTCCAGCCTTCGCCGGTGCTGCCGGGAGTTCGGGTGGCCGCCATCGTCTGGTCGGTTTCATTTACAAGGCCCGTCAGCGCAAGCGTGTGGCTGGCATGCTGGTAGCGGATGGCATAGCCCCGGGCTGTTTGAAAATGCCCGGTATTCATTTGAGATCCGGTCCCGTTGCCTTCCGGTCCATTGAGGAGGTCCACCCAATTCCCGATCACGCCATCGTAATCCAGGGCCTCATCCCAGGAGTAAAAGCTGTCGTTGCCACTTCCCGGGGTCAGGTCCATATTCAGTCCGGCGAAGGTTGGCAATCCGGACACCGGCGGGGTGATATAATGAAACTCGGCCGGGCTGAGATAAAGCGCGACGGTAACCTTTCGGGCAGGAGCCTGTGTGAAATGGACACTGGCCGCGGCTGCCGAGTCTACCTTGAGGATCAGTGCACCATCGGAGCCCAGCGACGCAGTGCCCTCCAGGTCGACCCGCGCCCCGGCATCCACGGAAGTGGTCCCGCTTTGAAGGGTGAAATCATTCATCTGAAAATCGCATCCGGAGGCAAAATGAAAAATATTCCCTTCCCCGACATTGCATACCAGATCATGGATCGGTACATCGGCATCCAGAGAAACATCCGGCAGGTTGGAATTATTTTCGATCACGAAACGGCCTCCCGAAAAATCGGAATGGGTCGGGGAATAATACACTTCGGTCGCCTCACCGGCATTCCCGTTCTTCAGGACAATCCGGACAGAAGATCCCGAAGCGACAGAAAAAGTCCCGTTGGTGGTGACCGAAAAGATGTGGATGTTCTTGACATTTTGTCCCGGAAGGGTCCCGATGTTGAGTACGGCATCGCCGGAAAGATAGGCGTCGCCGCCACTGGACTGGGTATAACGCCCTGAAACGTTCAGGGTTCCGCCCGAAAAGTTCAGTGTCCCCCCGGAGATCCTGAAGTATATGGTCTTGGTGTTTCCCACCGTAAAGGTTCCGGCTTCCATGGTTAAGGTACCCTTGACCGTGACAGTGGATGACGTGCTGAGGTCAGCACCGGATAGGATTTTTAAGGTTGCGCCATTTTCGACGGTGATGGTCTTGCAACTTTGGGTTGAGCTGACGGTTACGACATCTCCGGAAGAGATCGTAACGTCGTCGGAAGCACCGGGAATGGCTTCCGGGGACCAGGTGGACGTGTTATTCCACGCACCGCCCGTTCCTTTACTGGATTGCGCAAACAGTCCCGGCGTTAGCAAGATAAAAAGCAATAAGATAAGTACAGGTCTTTTCATAACTGAGCCCTTTTAGTAAAAATTGAAGAAAAATGTTAGCTAAAACAGACATAAGCGACAATAGGTTTTCAATTAATAGATTTAATTGATTGGCAGCTTCACCCTAAAGACGGGATCGTCTTTTATCTCCTGAAACATTGACCTTCAAATATATAACATTTATTTTAAAAAGTCAACCTTCGGCGGACATTTCTTGCCTTACGGTTTGTTTGCCGGTGCAAAAAAAGGGTTATTCATTTCCGGGAAGGTCGTATTTTTGCATGATGACGAAAAAATCCGGACAGAAATATTATGTGGTTTGGCGCGGCATCAGGCCGGGAATTTATACCTCCTGGGATGAATGCAAAAAACAGGTGCAGGGTTTCGATCACGCCCAGTACAAATCGTTTTCCTCGAAAGAGGAAGCCGAACACGCCTTTCGGCAATCCTATGAAAGCATCCGGGAATTAAAAGGGAAAAAGAATCTGCAGGAACTGACCACCGACAAAAAACCCATTCTGAACAGCCTTTCGGTGGATGCGGCCTGCAAAGGAAATCCGGGGACGCTGGAATTCAGAGGGGTATATACCGATACAGGTACGGAGATCTTCGACCGGGGGCCTTATGAAGAAGGGACCGTGAACATCGGGGAGTTTCTGGCTATCGTGCTGGGGCTGGCCTGGCTGAAAAAAAACAAACTGACCCTACCCATTTATTCCGATTCGAGAACGGCCATTGCCTGGATCAAAAAGAAACAGGTGAATACCAAACTGGAATGGAACAAAAAAAACGAACCGCTGTTGAAAGCGGTTCTGAATGCACAAAAATGGCTGAAGGAAAATGATTATAACGACATCCCCATTTTGAAGTGGGAAACGCATCTATGGGGCGAGATCCCTGCCGATTACGGCAGAAAATAGCGGTTGTCACCGGCCCCGGATCAATCCCCTGAAATGATCGCCCAGACCCTCAAACGGCTCGCCGTTTTAAAGACCGGAATCCGGGAATCTTTGTAATTT
>JBJKPL010000252.1:0-4075 GCA_046706345.1 Candidatus Sulfidibacterium sp. | reverse complement strand
TTTGTCAACCAAAGCGCATCTGATCTTGCCCACCCATCGTTTGTTGGATGCGGTATATGAAAAAGCCAAAGGCGACCGCAAAATCGGATCCACATTAAAAGGCATTGGCCCGGCCTATACCGACAAGATCTCCCGCAACGGCCTTCGCGTAGGCGATATCGACAACCCCCATTTCGGGCAAAAATACCAGGAAGCCCGGCAACGCCATTTTCAGTTGGCCTCGATGTATGATCCGGAATTTCTTCAGACAAAAATCGAAGGGCTTGGATTTGAAGAATACGAAAAAATCTGGCTGGAAAAACTGGACCTGATCCGGGAATTTGAACGGATCGACACCGAATATTTTATTCATCAGGCAGTGGCTGAAGGCAAAAAAGTTCTGGCCGAAGGCGCGCAGGGCACCATGCTGGACATCGACTTCGGCTCTTATCCTTTTGTGACATCCTCCAATACCACCAGTGCCGGAGTTTGTAACGGACTGGGGATCGCCCCCGGCCAGGTAGGACGCGTTTTTGGTATTTTCAAAGCCTATTGCACCCGCGTGGGCAGCGGCCCCTTCCCCACCGAGCTTATGGACGCCACCGGAGAATCCTTGCGCAGCAAGGGTCAGGAATTCGGCGCCACCACAGGCCGACCGCGCCGCTGCGGCTGGCTGGACCTGCCGGCATTGAAATATGCCATCATGATCAACGGCGTGACCGAACTCAAGATGATGAAAGCGGACGTGCTTTCCGGTTTCAAAGAAATAAAAATTGCAACCCATTACAAGATCAACGGCGAACTCACCGACCACGTTCCTTTTGATTGCGAAAGTGCCATCGAGCCGGTTTACAAGGTCCTTCCGGGATGGGACGAGAACCTGGAACATGTTTTCAGCTTTGACGACCTTCCGGAAAACTTAAAAAACTACATCCTCTTTATCGAAAAAGAAGTGGGCGTACCCATCAATCTGGTATCTGTCGGCGCGGACCGGAAACAGACCTTAATGAGATAAAACCACAGTTCAAACTGTTATCAAACATCATGGCCCTGGAAATTGAAAAGAAGTTTTTGGTTGCCGGTGAGTTTAGAAGCAACGCCATCCGAAGCCATCGGATGGTACAGGGCTATCTGTCTTCACTTCCTGAAAGAACCGTTCGTGTAAGAATTGGTGATGATCACGCGTTCCTGACCATCAAAGGGAAACCCAATGACACGGGCATGAGTCGCTATGAGTGGGAAAAAGAAATTCCCCGCCAGGAAGCGCTGGAACTGTTAACACTCTGCGAACCCGGGGTGGTCAGCAAAACCCGGTTTATCATCCCTGCCAGTGGAGATCTCTTTTTTGAAGTGGACGAATTCCATGAAGACAACGCCGGGCTGGTGGTGGCCGAGATCGAACTACCGCGGGAGGACTTTCCATTTGAAAAACCCGCCTGGCTTGGACAGGAAGTTACTAACGACATTCGTTACTACAATTCCTATTTAGCCAAACATCCTTTCAGAACATGGGAAATATCAGATGATGGTGAAAATCTCGCCCGTTAAATCAACACGCATGCGCACCAGCACCGGGAGGTGATCGCTGTAGCCGCCAAAATAACTCCGCGAGGAGGCGGTGCGGTTGGGAACCGCAGGCCCCTTTTTCGGCTGATATAACATCCATTTGGCTTTGTAGATCTCCTCTTGTTCAGAATTGACTTTTATCCCATTGTGTCCGGCAATCAGCGAGGTTGATACGATCATCTGGTCAAAAAGATCCCAGCCTTTGTAATACAGGCTACCTTTGCCGTTGCGGAAAGGAATGGCGCCAAGGTCAAAAAGCTGTTTTTGCTGCAGCGGTGCTTTGGGCGCCACTGCGCCCAGTGAACTCCGGATGCTCGGATCGGTGGGATTATCGTTCAGATCACCCATGATCAGGATGTTGGCATGGGGTTGCTCATTAAAGATCGAATCACAGATCAGCCTTTCTTTGTGTGCGATATACATCCGCAGCGGTGCGGTACGGTCTTCCCCGCCGTAGCGTGATACCCAGTGATTGACAAAAACATGGATGGTATCCACACCATAAACCAGGGCTTTTGTATAAATAATGTCGCGGGTGGTAAAATCAGGTTCCGTGGGAAAATGCAAGCGGATAAACCGTGTCACCAGGGGCTTAAAGATCTTTGGATTGTATAACAAGGCCACGTCAATGCCTCTTTTATCCGGGCTGTCCTTATGAATGATCTGGTAACCGGCATCCTTGAGTTTTCCTGTATGGATCAGATCTTCTACCACTTGACGGTTTTCCACTTCCGCCAGTCCAAAGATCGTCGGGAAATGTCCGTTTTCCATGGAAGACATCACCCGGGCGAGGTGTTGCAGTTTCAGACGGTATCTTTTGGTGTTCCAGCTCACTTTGCTCGAGGGCAGATAATCATTGTCCCGGGTCATCGGGTTGTCGATGGTATCAAATAAATTTTCAACATTATAAAATGCAGCCGAAAAAGGCCTCAACTCAGTGTTATGGCAAGAAGAGCCAAAAAACGCAAAGAAAAGGAGGCTGATGACAGACAGCAGAAAATATTTTTTCATAATACCGGGTTATTTCAGTGGCACGCAAAATGCAAATTTAAAGAATTCGTGCATTTTAACCATTAGAATAAAGCTATTTAATTTCTGCCGATCTCAAAGAATCGTTCTAAAATTCACGGGAAAAAACCGAAAACGGGATGTTTTCAAAGTAAGTTGTCGAGATTCTTCAGGCGGTCGATATTCCGGCGGTCCTTTTTCGATGGTCTTCCAAGACCCCGTTCCCGGCGTTCGTAGTTAATCTGGCGGGCCATTTGCAATTTCTCGAGTTCTTCCGACGGGGTAAGGTCTTCCATCAGATCGGGAACGAGTTTTGCCCCTACCCGGTTATTGCCGATCTGTTTGATACGGACTGTTTTTCGGATGCCACCCGTAACGATATCGATCTCGTCTCCTACCCTGACTTCTTTGGAAGGTTTGGCGTTCACGCCGGCCATTTTCACCTTGCCGCCTTTACAGGCTTCGGTTGCCTGCGAACGCGTTTTAAACAGTCGAACTGTCCAGAGCCATTTGTCAAGACGAATACTTTCCATGGTTATTTTTCCCTGAAAAACAACTGTACCGGAACACCGGTGAAGTCAAAATTTTTCCTCAGCTGATTTTCGAGATATCTTTTGTAAGAATCTTTGATCTCTGCTGGATGATTGCAAAAAAATACAAACTGCGGCGTGGCGGTTTTCAACTGCATGACATATTTTATCCGGATGTACCGCCCGCGAGAGACCATGGGGTGCGGGTTTTGCTGTATGAGCGGCAAAAAGAGATCATTGAGTTTGGAAGTAGAGATCCGCTGAGTCCTTTTCTGATAAACTTCGGCAGCGACATCCAGGATCTTTAAGATCCGTTGTTTTTCGTGAACCGAAACAAATACGATGGGGACGTCGTTGAACGGGGCAATGCGATCACGGATATTTCTTTCGAATTCAAGATGGGTGTTGCTGCCCTTTTCGATCAGGTCCCATTTATTTACGACCACCACGATCCCCTTTTTATTCTTTTCTGCCAGATGGAAAATGTTGATATCCTGTTTTTCGATTCCCTGGCTGGCGTCCAGCATCACCAGACAGATATCCGAATTTTCGATGGCCCGGATGGTGCGCAAGGTGGAGTAAAACTCGATGTTTTCATAGACCTTTCCTTTTTTGCGAAGCCCGGCGGTATCCACCAGCATAAATTCGTGACCGAAACCTTTAAATGGCGTATAAAGGGAATCGCGCGTGGTACCCGCCACGGGAGTTACAATATTTCGCTCGTCACCCAGAAAAGTATTGATCAGGGAGGACTTTCCGACGTTGGGGCGTCCCACCACCGCCATTTTTGGAAGATCGGGCAGCTCTTCTTCTTCGTGGTCTTTTATTTCAAAGGAAGCCACCACACTGTCCAGTAGATCGCCGGTGCCGGTTCCGGTTACTGCGGAAACCGGAAAAATATCACCCAGGCCCAGGGCGTAAAATTCTCCTGTCAGGGCTTCCAGGTTCGGGGTATCGATCTTATTGGCGGCCAGGAAAATCTTTTTTCCGGA
>JBJKPL010000251.1:0-5040 GCA_046706345.1 Candidatus Sulfidibacterium sp. | reverse complement strand
ACCACCACCACTTCATTCAGCCCCATACTTTTGGCTTCTAATGAAACATGAATGGTTTTCTGGTTGTTTACGGCAACTTCTTTTGTCTCAAATCCCACAAAGGAGAACACCAGGGTGGCCTTGCCCGGTACATTGATGGAAAAATGGCCGTTCATATCGGTCACCGTCCCTCTTGTGGTACCTTTTTGCAAAATACTGACTCCCGGTAGTGTGCTTCCGTCCTGAGCAGATTTCACTGTTCCCTGGACAGTTACCTGAGCAACCATCGGAAGGCTCAGGCCAAGCAACATCATAAAGAATAGAATTTTTTTCATAACACTAATTTTAAATTGCACAAATTAACATGATTATGTTTTGAATTAAACGGGTTCGAATTGGAGTGCATCAAAACCAACGATTGCGGTCTTTTGCATGCTTTATTCTTTCATTATAATTAAGGAAAGAAGTTGGAAAATCCTGGTATTCTCATTTTATAATTTTTGAGATTCAATTTATTACCGGTCATACCATGTTGGGTGATATCAACGGGGGAAAGCCGCACCTCAGAATCTTTTCTTTCTGAAAATAATTTCCGAAGAGGTACTGAAATCATTGCTTTTGTATATGTTCTGTATGCTTTCAATGCGGCTGCTTGTCTCTAATTTTCTTGTTTACTTATGCAATCGTTACCGAAATTTGCGATACCAATCGGAACTTTGTTCTGTTTAAAAATTTTCTTTTCTATTCCCGAAACGTCCCTTTTCTTTTTCTTCAAACAACTCTTGTGTCTGGTGTGCGCCGCCGAGATCTACTTTAAAAGCCAGGGTTTCCTTGGTGGTATTTGTGATGACACCTGCCATTTTTTAACATTTTTTCTTTTGGTTATCAAAAATTCCGTGTACGCACACGACAAAAGTAAAAAAATATTTTAGAAAACGTGTGCGTACACGAAAAATTTTACAGGATTTTGCAAATAAATCCTAAATTTTTTTAAAAAAATAAATAAGTAATTGAAAAAGAAGATCTTAAAATATTAACCTAGATCCGTTTTCCTGAAAAAAATATTTTTTTCCAGGACAGAAACCTCTTTTTTCATAAAAAGGACATGGCTAACAAATTCTGCAAAAATGGAATTATTATTCGGCTTCCGCGTGAGGTTGAAACTTGCGAACTTAAAAGAAAATCTGAAAATTCAGGAAAAATTCGGCGGCACAGGCTCCATAATTTAAATGACCTTCAGAAAAATGGGTACGAATTGGTGCAGATAGAAAAGCTAATGGATTTTTTGCTTCGCAGTATTATGTATTGTAATGCAGCAGGTCCGTTAAGGTCTTAATTATGGTAAAGAAGTATCCACTTGGATTAGATAATGGTGTCCTCCTTCTGACAGGAAAGGGCCCGGCCAATCAAACAATGCCAGTTCTTAACCGGAAAATTTAATCTGTCGGCGCGTTTTTAGAGTTTAAACTGATGCGAAACCTTTGATTCCGACATCACAAAAGAGCTGTAAAACTGCGAAATGTTCTGGATCACTGAAAATTTTTCCGTGATAAATCGGTGGTAGTCGTCCATGTCTTCGCAATAGACTTTGAGCAGGAAATCCGAATTACCACTTATATAATACGATTCCATCACTTCATCCAGCTGGTTGATGGCCTTTTCAAATTCTTCCACGGCCTGTTTGGTATGCTGGTGAAGGACTACCGATACATAAACGATCAGTTTTTTTTCGATCTTCTTGGGATCGATCAGCGTGATATATTCCTTGATGTACCCACTTTTTTCCAGTTTCTTGATCCGTTCATGGATCGGTGTCGTAGAAAGGAAAAGCTTCTCGGAAAGCTCCCGGATGGTGATCCGGCTGTTTTGCTGAAGCAGGTTTAATAGTTTGTAGTCAATTTCGTCAATCGGTTTCATGGTAGTCTATTTTCCTATGGTGTCCAGAATAATTTTGGACAAAAATATAATAATTCTTTAAATAACCAAAAGAATGGGCATTAATTCTTATTTCTATTCTATAAATAGAAGAAACATATAATTTGCTACTTTTGAAAATAACATTTAACTAAAAACCATCATGATACATTTTTCTGACCGGGTTGTGAACGAGGAGGCTATGAAACATGCAGTTACCCGGTTTAAAGAACAAAAGATCATTCTGCCCACCTTTGAGCAACAGAAACATCCAGAGACCATTCCTCAAAAAATTAAAGAGGCCCTGAAACAGGTGGGATTGTGGGATATTAATCCGTTGAATCTTTTCAGGATCACCTGGAAAAATGAACCCAGGGAATTTGGTGGGCTTTATGGAAAACCCAATTATATTGAGCTTCCGAAAGAGATTACAGGGGTCGACGCCCGCATTGTCCTGATGATCGGAAAATATTTCCCCACCGGTGCACACAAGGTAGGCGCGGCTTATGGTTGCCTTGCCCCGAGGATCATTACCGGTGAATTCGATCCTACCTTTCATAAAGCGGTATGGCCCTCCACCGGAAATTACTGCAGGGGAGGGGCCTTCGACAGTCGGCTCATGGGCACCGAACCCATCGCCATTCTTCCCGAAGAAATGAGCCGCGAACGCTTCGACTGGCTTCGGGATGTGGTGAAATCCACCGTGATCGCTACCCCTGGAAGTGAATCCAATGTAAAAGAGATCTATGATAAATGCTGGGAACTGCGCCGTACACGTGATGACGTTGTGATCTTCAACCAGTTTGATGAGTTTGGCAATGCGGCCTGGCATTATAATGTGACGGGAGATGCCATTCAGGAAGTTTTTGAGCTGGTAAAATCTGACCACAGTCAGTTGGCAGCCTATGTTTCGGCAACCGGATCGGCAGGAACCATCGCAGCGGGAGATTTTCTGAGAACGTTGCATCCCCTTATTAAGGTGGTGGCATCCGAGGCACTGCAATGCCCGACCATCTTACGGAATGGTTTTGGTGCCCACCGTATCGAAGGCATCGGCGACAAGCACATCCCCTGGATCCATAATGTCAGGAATACCAACGTGGTTACGGCCATTGATGATGATGAGCCCATGCGGTTGTTGCGTCTGTTTAACGATCCGCAGGGACATCAATACCTGAAATCGATCGGAGTGGACCCAGAGGTGATCGCCCGGCTGCCGCTGATGGGCATTTCGGGTATCGCCAACCTGCTTTCGGCCATCAAAACGGCACGCTATTTTGAAATGACTTCCGAGGATGTGGTGATCACCATTGCCACCGATTCCGTCGAGATGTATCAATCCCGCCTTGCCGAATTAAAAAGTGAAAGAGGAGAATATACTTCTGTTCAGGCGGCCCGTGATTTTGAAGCCTGTATCATGGGCCAAAAAACCGACAACATGCGTGAGTTGAATTATCAGGATCAAAAAGCCATCCACAACCTGAAATATTTTACCTGGGTGGAACAACAGGCCAAAGAAGTTCAGGATCTGAACCAATTGTGGTACGATCGTGTTTTGTGGGATAAGCTTTTCCACCAGGTGAAACTGTGGGACGAGCTTATCATGGAGTTTAATGAAAGAACCGGACTATTGAAGGAGTTCAATTAAAGGTTCCGCATTAATTTTGGGAAAGGTATTCGTGGTTCGCTTATGTAAAGAACCTGCGGATGCCTTTTTTTATTATAATGGATCATTAAAAAATACGATCACTTCCATCAAAAAGAAAAAAGCCAGGGTTAAATTTATCAACCCTGGCTTTTTGGGTTACTGGGCAATGATTTTGTTTTCGTAAATAATTTGATTCTGGTCAATTAAATGCAAAATATAAAGCCCAGAAGGGAGGTTGTTGAAAACGATCTTATTTTCATGTCTGTGCAACTCTCTTTCCAAAACGGTCCGCCCGTAAACATCCATGACCTGTAATAGAACGGAATGGTTCAAAGGAATGGTAATATTGATCCAGTTCCTATTGAAGGGGTTCGGATAGAGTTTCACTCCTTGAATGAAATTTTTCTGAAGCCCAGTGGTACTTTCAATGATTACGTTAAAGAATTTGCTGAAGGTCTTGCCGCCATTGTCCTGGGTTTGCACCCTAATGGAATAAGTCGGCTTGGTTTCGAAGTTGAAGACCGAAGCTGAAAGCAATGAATCCCCTGAAATGGTGAAGCTGGTATTATCTTCAGCACCGTCCCCATCAACCAATGAATACGTATGGGAATCCATGGCATCTTCATCCTGTGATGAAAGCAAACCAATCAAACTTCCGGCAGCCATATTTTCTTTTATGGTGTCATTGGAGAGTGAGATATCCGTTGGTGCATCATTGATATCGTTAATGGCAATAACAAACGATTTGCTGAAGGTTTTTCCGCCTGCATCCTTTGTTTGGATCCGGATGGTGTAGGAGGATTTTTCTTCGTAGTTGAAAGTTTTACTGCTTTGCAGCGAATCTCCTGTGATTTTGAAACTACCGTTGTCATCAGCTCCATCACCCGAAACAAGAAGATAGGAATGTGAATCCCCGGCATCCGGATCGTTGGATGATAAAGTGCCTACCAGGGTGCCGACCTCCTGATTTTCATCAATGCTTTCATGTGAAAGAACCAGATTGGTAGGTGCACCATTGCCAGAAGTCGTGAATTGCTGAGGGGTTGAGAATTCCGACCCGGCAAAGGAGGCATCCACGGCCTGTACCGACCAGTAATAGGTTCCTTTCGGCAGCCTGACGCTCCATTTCAGATTATGCTCGGCATTTCCTTTCTCTGCTGTTTTCCGAATTCCATTGGCGTTGGCATTGGCCGACATGATGTCGTCTCCGCCGGGGGTGGTTCCAATTTTCAGTGCATAGGTCAGACCCTTTGTTGGGGTATGGTCATCGGTGGCAGGTTGCCATGAGAATTCCATCGGAACGCCCGGTTGATTTCCGATCAAACTATCCAACACCTTTACTTTGTTTACGACCGGGATACTCGGTGGTTTATTAACCGTATATTGTTCATCGGAGGTAAATACCTGCACATTTTTATCGATGGGACCGATCAAAGAAGAATTCTGGGCCTCTTTTGCAAGCACTTCCGCCGATTGATTACGAACGTTCACATAAGCCC
>JBJKPL010000250.1:0-6705 GCA_046706345.1 Candidatus Sulfidibacterium sp. | reverse complement strand
ATGGATGAACGGAATACCGCTCATGCTCATGTTTTCCATCACAGGCAACTGAGCCTGCAATCCGCTCCAGCTGCGCGAGATATCGCCTGACCAGGGAAAGACGGAGAACCGCTGCGATCCGGCATATCCGGCACGGTTAAGGTCAAAAAGCCGCGTTTCAGGGTAATGCTTCCTGTAACGGTCAAACAACAGCTTTTCCCAGTAGAAAGCATACAGATTCCGCACCTGATCGGCTTTGCCGCTGACAAAATACTGATGTTCGGAAATGGTTTCAGGTTCCCCAAGATCGCCCCACCATCCGGCCACGCCGTTTTTGATCTGCTTGTTGTACTGATCCCAGAACCAGTTCCGGGCCACGGGTTTGAAAATGTCGATAAGACTGGCGTAGCCGAAATAAAACCGGGTGTTGACAAAAGTTTTCCCCAAGCTGTCCGTGGAAAAGATGCCCAGCTTTTTGCCTTCCTGATAATGCCGGAGAGTATCAATAACATAAGGTTCCGTCACCAGAACGGTTTTAATACCTTTCTTCCTGAGTCCGGCAATCAACCCCTTGGGATCGGGCCAGCGTGGTTTGTACCAGTGCAGCTCGCCGAGGTAGCCTTTGATGTCGTTGCCGAACCAGTAAAAATCAAAGATCATGGCATCCATCGGAAAATCAGCAGCCTGCATGGCGGCGGCAATGGAATCTGCCTGCACCTGATTCTGATAGGACATCCGCGATTGCAGGTTTCCCAGTGCCCATCGTGGCGGCAGAGGCTGGGTCCCCGTCAGGCGTCCATAGGAACGATAGATGTCGGGGAAATCATAACCGGCAATAAAGACATATTTTGTCAGACCGCCCCCGGCGCCGAATTCGAGAATGTTTTTATCGGCATGTCCCACATCGGCATATCCCTTTTCGGGATTGTCATACAACAACAGGTATTTGCGCGAAGAAAGCAACACCGGCACGGAAAAATTCAGGTTCTCCTGCCCCATGCCGTAGCCATAATGCGCCTGATTCATCAGCTGAAAATGTTTGCCTTTCAGCGCCGTAACCGCACGCTCTCCGAGGCCGTAATAGTGTTCTCCCCTGCCGATCCGGAACTGGAGCCCCCTTTCGCTCCCTCTTTCAAAGAATCCATGGTCTTCTTTTAACAGGGTGTCGCCATGGTAAACATAGCTGGCGAAAAAAGGATCCTTGTGAAAGAGCACCTGCAGACTGTCGGACCTGAATTTCAAAAAACCGGGTTCATCCTCCACAGTCACATGATCGTCGCGCGTTTTCAGGATCACATCCACGGCCGAATCGGCCGTGGCCACGGAGGTTGAAAAATCCTTGATGCGCACTACTTTCGGCTCATAGAAAAAACTCTGCACCAGGCCCTGGCTGGTCTGAATATTTAAAACACCTTTCGAGAAAGTGTAAGACAGCACCTTCCGGTCACGGATCGTATCAGCGGCCGCTTTCTTTTTGGATTTCAAATTCGTTTGCTGAGCCAGTCCCATCCCCGAAAGGAGACAAAAAAACAGGATCAGATTCCATGACAGGCCGGAGCGCCAATTTTTTTTCATGATGCAAAACATATTAGACCTGATCACTTCAGGTAAGAACATTAAAATCTTGTTTTGGTTTCAAAACTTTTTCCGGAAGACCTTACTTTTCCAATTCCACGATCAGCGGTGACCGGGCCGGAACACGGATGCTGTCCAGCTGGTTGATCGCTTCATCAGTCAGCACCGATTTCCCTTTGGTGAATCCCTGAAGGTCGTCGGCAAACCGGGCCATATTGACGGTTTTGGCCTCTGTATTGTTGTTGAGGATGACCATCACCTTTTGACCTTTGTAAGCGCGGAAATAGACATAGATGCCGTTTTCCACAATATACTGGGTGAGTTTACCAAACTGAACGGCCTTATTGGTTTTCCGCCAGTTCAATAGCGTTCTCAGATAGTTGAAAGCGTCGTTTTGCTCGGCATTTCTTCCCTGGGGGGTAAAGGCATTGAGGGAATCGCCGGGCCAGCCGCCGGGGAAATCCTTACGGGTGACACCGTCGCCCTGAGATTTTTCACCCTTCATCAGGATCTCATCTCCATAATAGATCTCCGGGATGCCGCGGGTGGTCATCAGGAAAGCCATGGCCATTTTCCAGCTTTTCAAATTGCCGTGCAGCACGGAGAAGATGCGGGACATATCGTGGTTCCCGGCAAAGATCATGAGGCGATTCGGTTTACTGTACACAAAATCCTGGGCCAGGATATCGTAAAGACTGGCCAGACCGGAATCCCATCCGCCCTTTTCATTGAAAGCCCGGCCGATGGCAAAGCACAACGGAAAGTCCATGGCATTGGTAAGATGCGACTGATATCCGTCGAAATTTTTCTTGTTCTGCAACCAGTACGACACGGTGGAAGGATCATTAAACCAGGTTTCGCCCACGACTTTGAAATGGGGATATTCCTGCAAAAGACGCTCCATCCAGTGCGCCATGAACTTTTTATAGGAATAGGGATAGGTATCCTGGCGGATGCCATCCAGGCCGGCATATTCGATCCACCAGATGCTGTTTTGGATCAGATAATTGGCCACCAGCGGGTTTTTCTGGTTCAGGTCGGCCATGCTTGTGTCGAACCAGCCGCCCACCATTTTCTTGTAATCGGATTTGGAAGCGTGGGGATCCGAGACCACCACCCCGTGATAATTGGAGCGGGTAAACTCAGGCCACTGGTTGTACCAGTCGTGGGTGGGCAGATCGTTTTTCCAGAAATAATTGGTGCCGCAATGATTGAAAACCATGTCCTGGATCACCTTCAGTCCCATTTTATGGGCATCTTCCACCATTTTTCGGTACAATGCATTGGTACCGTAACGCGGGTCGACTTTATAATAGTCCGTCATGGCATAGCCGTGATAGGTCGTTCGCGGCTGGTTATCTTCCATCAGCGGAGTAGGCCAGATAGCCGTGGCGCCAAGGTTTTTGATGTATTGCAGGTGGTTGATGATGCCCTGGATATCGCCGCCGTGTCTGCCGTTGGGATCTTTCCTATCGGCTTTTTCCAGCATGCCGGGCATGTTGTCGTTGGAGGGATCGCCGTTGGAAAAGCGATCAGGCATCAGCAGGTAAATGACATCCGAATCATTGAAACCCTGATGCAGCGCAGGGTTAAGATTTCTTTTGTTCAAAGCATAAGCGTAAACGGCTTTGTCTTTTTTTCCTTCTTTAAAGTGGATCTGCATGGTTCCCGGCCGGGCGTCTTTTTTTATGACGAGGTTCAGAAACAAATAGTCGGGACTCTCCACATGGGTAACACTTTCGAGCACCACGCCGGGATAATTGATCTCGGGCTGGGTTTTGGAAATCTCATGGCCAAAGACCATCAATTGCAGGTGGGGGTTGTGCATGCCCACCCACCAGGAAGGCGGATCGATCCGCTGTAGCGATACTTTTTGTGCTTTGACATTCAAGCTGCAAAAAACCACCAGCAGCGATACGAAAACTGTCTTGGTAAATATCTTCATCTTTTTAAATTTTGGGATAAGTATTTCTGTTGTCTGTCTGTAATTTTTTTGGCAAAAACGGCTTTAATCTATTTTACACTAAGTTAGTGTATAAAATAAGGACAGTCCGCGGGTATCAAAAATAATAAAATATCCCGGCAGGAAAGCCCCAAGCCTGCTTCTGCCGCCAAAAAGGGATGAAATAAAAATCATGAGTATCCTATCCTCTTATCGCAAACGTTTGATATCATGAAAAATTATTTTTTTGTAAAGTTTTCAGGACTTAGTGTATTTAGGGTCTTTTGGTTTTCTCATTCCGTAACCCCATTTCAGTACCTTTGTGCAGTTATGAGATTCAACTTATTTTTATGAACAATATTTCTCTCCTTCAAAGTTACTGGAAAGAGCTTTATCCGGCGACGGGCTTTAAAATTCTGAAAGACTTTTTAAAGGAAGCAGAAAAATACAGAATGCCTGCTTCCGATTCGACAAACGACTGGTACAAAGACGCCATCGTTTACTCTTTGTATGTTGATTTGTTCAATAAAGATTTTTCAGGACTACTGGAAAAGCTGGATTACCTCGAGGATCTGGGAGTAAACTGCCTTTGGCTGCTGCCGATGCTTGATTCGCCCATGCGGGATGCCGGATTTGACATCCGGAACTACGATCGCATCCGTGCAGACCTGTTGGGGCTGCCGGAAGGTTTCGACCGCGAAGAACAGGAGAATCTGTTCGGTGAATTTTTACAGGAAGCGCACAAAAGAGACATCCGGATCATCTTCGACATCGCCATGAACCACACCTCCGATCAACATCCCTGGTTCCTGGAAGCTCAGAAATCACCCGACAACCCTTACCGGGATTATTATATCTGGAGCACAGACAACAGCCTTTACAGCGATGCGCGGCTGCTTTTCAAAGGCATCGAAGACAGCAACTGGGAACCGCTGGGAGACGTTTATTATTTCCATCGCTTTTTCAGCTTTCAACCCGATTTGAATTACAGGAATCCGGAAGTGCTGCTGGAGATGTCCCGAAACCTGCTCTACTGGCAAAGTCTGGGGGTCGACGGTTTCCGCGCCGACGCCATCCCGTATCTCTGGAAAGAAGAAGGCACCGATTGTGAAAACCGGCCCAAGACCCACACCATCGTGAAGTTCTTCCGTGCACTGCTCGACCACATCAACCCGGGGGCATTTCTGCTGGCTGAAGCCTGCCAGAAACCCGTGAACGTGGTTAAATACCTGGGCAACGGCGACGAATGCCATGCAGCCTATCATTTCCCGCTGATGCCGATGATGTACAAGGCCATCGCCATGGAAGACAATCTGCCCATTCGCAAAACCCTCAGTACACAGGTCACCCCTGCCCTGCCCGACAGCGGCCAGTGGATGACGTTCCTGCGGGTGCACGATGAGCTGAGCCTGGAGCTGATTTATGTCTCTGAAGAAGACCGGAAATACATTCATGAAAATTATTGCCACGACCCCAAATGGGATTTTCGCGTGGGCGAAGGCATTTCGGCCCGCTTGGCCGAACTTTTCAAAAAGGACATTCGCAAGATCAGTCTGGCTTATTCCATGATGCTCACCATTACCGGCAGCCCCGTGGTCTATTACGGCGACGAGTTCGGCAAGCTGAATGATGAAAAATATTACAACGAGCAGATCAAACTGACGGGAAAAGACGACACCCGCTTCCTGGTCCGCGGCCGCATCGACTGGAAACAGCTGGAAGAAGATCTAAAAGATCCGGAAAACTTTCATGCACAGGTCTTCGAGATCATCAAATCGTTGCTGAACACGCGCAAAGAACATCCGGCTTTCGGAAGAGGCCACACCGAGTTCGTCGATGCCGTGAATCTTGCCGGTAAAAGCGCCCACCAGGTACTGGCGTATTTCCGTTCCATGCCGGAAGAGAACATTCTGGTCATCAACAACCTTTCGGGAAGACCGGTGGAGATCAAACACCCACTGTCGGAAAACAACACCTTTATCCTGAATGCCAACGGCTTTACCTACAACGAAGAAAAGGAAAGCATCCTTCTGGAACCTTATGGTTTTGTGTGGTTTGAAGCGGTGTAGTCTTCATTCGGTTTAATAAGCCCTTTCATTCAAGAATTATTCCTGGTGGATCGTGAGTTCAGGTAAATCCATCTGCCATCGCGTGGGATAAGGCGTTTCGGAAATGTCCTGGGGCCCGAAATTACCATCCTGGTTCCGGTCCTCAAACTGCCAGCAATTGTGGATGTTCAAATCAACCAGCAATGTGTTGCCGGCACCCTGGGTGAAATCAAAGGGCGCAGTGACAGAATAGAGGGGCTGGGGCGACTGGTTCCAGAAATCAACATCCCCGAAAGGGCCGAAATCTTTACCATTTTTCCCGGCAAAATCCCACCAGGAAATACCGTCACCGTTATAAGTGTATGCCCTAGACCGCGGCGCCACCGGATCAAACTCTGATAACTGGCCCTCACCAAAAAGCCAGCCCATTTCCATGCCCTGGTCATCGACCTGAACGACATCGCCGGGCTGATGCGTACCGCCTTCTGTTTCGATGTCGTCGGAAAGATAAATCCGCATATTTCTTTTCTCAACCCCTCGCTGTTCCGTACTTATTGGAATTTTCATCTGCAGATAGTAAACATAAAGGACCAGGGAACCGTATTCCCCTACCGGGATTGCTGCTTCTTTCACCAGCGAATGCAACATCTGCTCATCCTTAAAATCAAAGGTATAGGAAGAATTCAAGTCGGGGCGGTCAAAAAGAACATAATCCTGCGTTCCGTTTTTACCGAGCAAAACCGCTTTCTTTAAAGCAATACCATATTCATCGGGCGTCTGCCCGGTCATGACGTAATCCTGCCCGGAGGAACTGGCTTTTTGATTGGTTTGAAAGGTGACTCTGACCTTGATGTCGGTCAATTGTTTTCCGGCATCAGGAGCCGGGTTTTCACTTTTTTTGCATCCTGAAAGAGCCAGCATCGCTCCCAGGGCTAAGACGAAAAGGATTCTGAAATGATGTTTCATTTTTTTGGGTTTTGATTAACAGCTTAAATTTATGAATTTTAACATTCTTTAACAACCCGTTAACTAATTTAAAATCAATAAAAATTGGAGAAACATCGGAAATAAACGTCTGATTCTCTTCCGGAAAAAGCATGACAAGGGAAATGCATACTTATGTTAACTTTGCGCTTCAATAATATGACAGATGTCGCAACG
>JBJKPL010000249.1:0-10122 GCA_046706345.1 Candidatus Sulfidibacterium sp. | reverse complement strand
GCCCATGGGAACCATTCCCTTCCTAAAGCCCGGCATCTGAGCTCTTCTGCGATAATCTTTGAGTTGGGTATCGACTTTCTCGATATAATCTTCTTCTTTCAGATTGATTTTAACAACGGCACTCAGTTTTCCGGTCTCTTCCTGTGTGATATTCATTTAAGATGATATTTGATTTACAAAAGTGCGGATGAAGGGACTCGAACCCCCATGCCTTGCGGCACCAGATCCTAAGTCTGGCGCGTCTACCAATTTCGCCACATCCGCAGGTTATAATGTCCTGTTTTTAAGGGGTGCAAATATACGGTTTTTTTATACTTCCCCATCCTTTTCGAAAATTTTGCCCTCGGCAAAGTCCGCGGCTATTTGAGTTTCTCGTTGTTCTGATGCCGCAGCTTATCGCGGGTTTCCTTCTTTTCGAAATTCTGTTCCAGGGCACGCGTCAGATCTACTCCGGTTTGGTTGGCCAGGCACAGCAATACAAACAACACATCCGCCATTTCATCCCCCAGATCGTAAGATTTATCCGATTCCTTGAACGACTGTTCACCGTATTGCCGGGCGATGATCCGGGCTACCTCCCCCACTTCCTCCGTCAGCATCGCCATGTTGGTCAGTTCGTTGAAATACCGTACCCCGGTGGTGTTGATCCAGGCATCGACGCGTTTCTGTGCTTCTTCTATGGTCATGATTTTAATTTTCAGAAATATAACACAAAAATAAGAAAGCCATGCAACATGACCGAAGGATAAATTTTAAATAACTGTAAAAATTGCCGCCCGCTGATTTTTCCTACTTTTGCGCGATGGAAAATTTGATCCCTTTTGAACAAGGTATGGACCTGACCGCCAAGACCATTTCAGGACTGGAAACGGTGCTGGCCGAAGAACTGCAATCGCTGGGAGCCACCCAGGTGACCGCCGGAAAACGGGTGGTCTTGTTCCGTGGCGATCAGGCCTTGATTTACAAAGCCAACTATCTGTGCCGCACTGCACTGAGGATATTGAAGCCCATCGGGGCCTTCACCGTAAGAAACGAAAACGAACTTTACGATAAGGTCAAAAGGATCGACTGGGCTGCAATCTTCGACCTGAAACAAACTTTCGTGATCAGCGCCTCGGTTTTTAACTCTTCCATGACGCATTCCCTCTTCGTATCCAAGAAAACCAAAGACGCCATCGTGGACCAATTCCGCGAAAAGCTGGGACGGCGGCCTTCGGTGGATACCAACGACCCCGACATTTACATCGATGTCCACATTAACGGTGACAAGTGTACCCTTTCGCTGGACAGCTCCGGACATTCCCTGCACAAAAGAGGCTATCGCATCGCCACCGACAAGGCGCCCATCAGCGAAGTGCTGGCAGCCGGATTGATCAAGCTTACCGGCTGGGACAAGGAAGGCGACTTTATGGACCCCATGTGCGGTTCGGGAACCATCCCACTCGAAGCGGCCATGAATGCCCTCAACATCCCGGCAGGGTATTACCGCAAGAAATTTGCATTTGAAAACTGGAAAGATTTCGACGCAGATCTTTGGCAAAAAATTAAAAACGAAGCAGATGGAGAGATCAAAGAACACGACTTTCCCATCATCGCTTCCGACCAGTCGTACAAAGCGTTTACCATTGCCAGGTCCAACATCCGGAACGCCAAACTCGATCAGGACATCACCCTGATCAACAAGCCATTTGAAAAGATGAACCCCGAAAGCGGAAAAGGGATTTTGCTCTTTAATCCGCCTTACGGTGAACGACTGGAAGAAGACAACATCATTGCCCTTTACAAACACATCGGCGACGTGCTGAAAAACAAGTTCCAGGGTTACGAAGCCTGGATCATTACCGCCAACCCCGAAGCCGCCAAGTTCATCGGCCTGAGACCTTCGAAAAAAATGACTTTGTTCAACGGTCAGCTGGAAAGCCGCTTCATCAAATACGAAATGTATGCCGGCAGCAAGAAGGCTTCAAAGCAAAGCTGATCCCATTTAAAAACCTGCTGCAAAATACTGATAGAACCAGGCGATGGTTTCGATGCCTTTGTAAAAATGCGATACCGGATAGTTTTCGTTGGGCGAGTGAATGGCATCTGAATCCAAACCAAAACCCATCAGAATAGATTTCACGCCCAGCACCTTCTCAAAGGTGGAGATCACCGGAATACTCCCGCCGCTGCGCTTGGGAACCGGCAACTTGCCGTAGGTTTTCTCAAACGCCTTTTCCGCCGCACGGTACGCCGGCAGATCGATAGGGCAAACGTAGGGCTCGCCGCCATGTAAATATTTTACGTTGACCTTCACCGTGGCAGGGGCGATCTGGTTAAAATAATTTTCAAACAACGTGGCGATTTTCCTGAAATCCTGATGGGGCACCAGACGGGAAGAAATTTTAGCATAGGCTTTGGAAGGCAAAATGGTCTTGGCACCTTCACCGGTATATCCGCCCCAGATGCCACATACATCAAAGGATGGACGGATCCCGGTCCGCTCGGTTGTGGTGAAACCTTTTTCGCCCTGAAGTGCTTCCACGGCGATCGATTTTTTATAATCGTCCTCATCAAAAGGTGCCTTGTTAAGCATCTCGCGTTCTTTTGCAGAAACCTCCTGCACGTCATCAAAAAATCCGGGAATGGTGATGCGGTTGTTTTCGTCGGTCATGGAAGCGATCATTTTTGCCAGCACATTGATGGGATTGGCCACGGCGCCGCCGTAAAGCCCCGAATGCAGATCGTGGTCCGGGCCGGTAACTTCCACCTGCCAGTAAGCCAGGCCACGCAATCCCACCGTGATGGTCGGAATATGGGAAGCGATCATGCCTGTGTCGGAAACCAACACAATATCTGCTTTCAACAGATCCGTATGGGATTTACAGAATCCTTCCAAACTTCCGGAGCCGATCTCCTCTTCGCCTTCGATCATAAACTTCACATTGACAGGAAGCAGGCCGGTTTTCACCAGCGTCTCAAAGGCTTTCACATGCATAAACCCCTGACCTTTGTCGTCGTCGGCGCCGCGGGCATAGATCTTTCCGTCGCGAACTTCGGGTTCAAAAGGCGGTG
Organism: Candidatus Sulfidibacterium sp.; assembly: GCA_046706345.1. Lineage (GTDB taxonomy): Bacteria > Bacteroidota > Bacteroidia > Bacteroidales > F082 > Sulfidibacterium. Next base: position 7,068 of record JBJKPL010000249.1, on the reverse strand, counting down.
ATTTCCATAACTCCAGCGGATCCGCGGGCATCACATCAAAATGCGCATAGATCAACACCGTTGGTTTGGAAGCATCCAGAATTTTTTCGGCATAAACCACGGGATTCCCCCCGGTGGGCATCACTTCCGCATGATCCGCCCCGGCAGAAAGCAAAAATTCCTTATACCGCTCTGCCGTCTTCAGCATATCGTTTTTGTGCTCCGACTGGGTGCTGACCGAGGGGATCCGGATCAGCTCAAAAAGCTCGTTCAGAAAACGCACCTTGTGCGCTTCTATATATGAGGTTATTTTTTCCATATCCTTATTTTTTTGTCGTAAAATTACGATTAATCTGCATTGAGATTTCCCCGAAAGGCGTCCGAAAAAAGCGAATCCTCGCCATTTCATGACTTCTGCCCTTTTTCATAGGTTCGCCGGGAAAGAAAGAAGTTTGAAAAATTTCAGGTTCAAACTGTAACTAAAAGATAGGGGGATGCGTTCTAATACATATAATTAACATAAACATATCATCATGCGCTCAAAAATTATTTTCTTAGCTGTGGCCGCCCTTTTCCTTTCCTGGAATTTGGCGCAGGCCCAAAATTTTACCAAACAGGAACGAAAAGTTCAGTCCTTTGATGCCATACAGATCAACGGTTCAGCAGATGTTTTCCTGACCCAGGGCAGTCATCAGTCTGTTGTTGTGGAAACCGAAGCCCGCAACCAGGATAAAATCATTACCGAAGTCTCGGGCAGCACCTTGATTATTAAATCAAAACCGTATTCGAATTTCATCACCAAAAGACTGCGGGTTTATGTCGAGACTCCAAATATCCAGAATCTTGCCGTATTTGGTTCCGGCGATTTCCATGTTCCGTCCATAACCTCAGAGCACCTGACTTTAATCATTAAAGGTTCCGGGGATATTGACGCCGGCAACCTTCAGGTCAGTACCCTGACGGCAAAAATTTTGGGTTCCGGGGATCTGACTTTCTCAGGGAAGGCTGCTGATATGCAGTTGTCTGTTCACGGTTCCGGCGATACACGCATCAATGCCCTTGAATGTGACAAGGCCGACTTTCAGGTCCAGGGTTCGGGCGATGTGATTATTTCCGGAAAAGCAAACCAGGTAACTGTCGTGTTGCAAGGTTCGGGTGATTTCAGAGGTTCCCAGTTTGAAGTTTCCAAAGCCACCACCAGTCAGCTTGGATCCGGAGACATCCACATGGGTGTCATCAACACGCTCATGCTTACCATTAAAGGATCAGGAGATTTTTATCTGAAAGGAAACCCGACCGTAAATTCCGAAATCCGCGGGAGCGGCGAGCTTCACAGATAACCCAATTCTTCCAGCACGGTTAAAGCTTTTGAATTCGGCCTTCTCCTAACGGGAAGGCCGAATTGGCTTAACGTATAACAGTTTGTGATATAGTATATTATCATTAATTTTATCATATAAACATAAACTTGGCCCGGAAATTGTATGAATTATTCCGGAAACGACCCTGCGCAATTTAACAGAACGCGGTCCGTTTATTTGAAAAAGTATTTCGAAAGATCATAACCAAAAAGAGAATCCCATGAGCAAGAAAATCTTAAGTCTGTTAATCATCCTGCTTGTCACCTTTACGGGATGCTTTACGCAAACGGTAGTCACAGTGCGGTCGACAGGCGATGACATCAGCGAAAATCTGGATCTGGAAGCCGTAGCTACCCTGTTCGGCGAAAGCCGTGACCTGGAAGATTTCGAAGCCAGGCTCAACGATCCGGCAAACCACATCTCGAACCTGGATCTGAACCAGGACGGTTATGTGGATTACATTCGCGTGGTCGAGACCATGGAAAACGGGGTATACCAGATCACCCTGCAGGATGTGCTGGGCCATGAGCAGTATCAGGATATTGCAACCATTGATGTCGGAAGAAATCCGGAAGGTAGTGTCCAGGTTGAGATCATCGGCAATCCCTATTTCTACGGCCCCGATTACATCATCCAGCCCCTGTGGAATACCCGTCCGATCATCTTCAGTGTTTTCTGGAATCCTTATTACCGGCTGTGGGTTTCTCCCTATTACTGGAATTATTATCCCCACTTTTTCCACCCCTGGAGACCCTATGAATTGGCACGCTACCGCATGCACATCCGCCATTATATCCGGCCGCCGCAATACTACCGGTACCTGCATGCCCGGAGCTTCTACGGCGACCATTTTTATCATGACCGGATATTCAGAAATGATTACGAAAAAAGACATCCGGACGGAGGATTTGAACATCGATACAAAGACTACCACAATGCACGCGAATTATATCAGAAAAGAGGCGGTTTTGACCACAATATAGGCCGTCCCAACCCGCCGGCAGAAAACCGGAAAGCTCCCAACCACAGCGTAAAACAGCCTCCGGTAAGGGTGAAAAAAGAAGCCCCGAAATACAGGGAAACACCGGCCAAGCCCGTATTCAGGAAAGAGGCTCCTGTTAGGGAAAAAACACCCATATACAAATCAAGGGATTCAAAACAGGGCCATGCCCGGATTTCGGGAAATAAAAATATCCGCCCCGAAAAGCCCAAGGTTTACAGGGGAACCAAAGCAAAAAAGGAGCCGGCCCGAAAAGTGAAAACCGACCGGTCCAAGAAAAACCAGGACAAGGAGAAAAAGAAAAAGCACCGTTGATCCGCAAGGCACAACAGCGCCTCCGGTTTTCCTGAGATCAAGCAGTCCGGGCCTTCGGCCCGGACTTTTTTTATGGGAATCCGGAAAAACAACACCCGCAGCAGGTCTGTACGGCAGGCAAAAAAAAGAGGGCCGGAATCCGGCCCTCTTTTCATTACACAATAAAGCAGACTTTAGTTAGCAGCAGGCATTAACCCTGTTACACTCACATTCACCATGGTGTAGGAGGCGGCATTGACCATGATCGATCCAAGATCAAGGGCCCCCGTCACACTCACGGTTAACATGCCGTTAAATTTCATTTGTCCTGAACTGTCCTTTTTATAGGAGGCAAAATGCAGTTCATAATTGCCCGAATTCAAAAAGCCCAGCGTATAATTGCCGTTGCTGTCAACCCGGGCACTGGTCACCGCATGGGCAAAGCGAACATTGCTGGCCCCCTGGGGCGAGGTTTCGCTGCTGTTATAAGTTCCCTTTGCATAAGCATAGGCGATAATCTCATCACTGCCGGAGGTATTATCCGTGCAAGTCCCCTTGATGGCTCCGGTTTTGCTCTTGGTAACCACCCGGACATCATTCTGCAGCTCGGCTGCCGTGGCAAAATGGTAGGTGGTATCCGTCGAGGTCTCCATCCGGGTGATGGCTTTTCTCAGATCAAAGTCGAATACCAGCGTATCCGAAGCGGACTGCATCACATCAAAACTATGATTTAACGTAAACACAGTGGTGGAACTGGATAATTGTTCTTTCGTATTATTGGCCGTTTCCACATAACAACCCGGGGAATTCCCGTCTGCATCGGTGTTGTAGTCCAGCACAAAACTAACGTTGGTATGAGACTGGGCATCCATCATGGCACTGTGCAGAAATTTGGCATTACCACTTTCATAGGCCATTAAATTGACCGTTGTCTTCTGAAATCCCTGAACAGGCTTTCCGTCAACGTCAATTTCGGAGATGGTAACAAAGGCTCCCGTGACATTCGCATCATCGATGGGCGCGTCCGTTACTGCGAAACTTGTCGTTCCGGTAGAAGGGCTGCTGTTGTTTTTGGAACAGGAAGGCAGCAAGGCAAAAATTCCAAGTGCCACCATAAAGGTCATAACTTGATATCGAAAAAAGTTATGAAATATATATTTGATTGATTTTAGCATAACTGAAAAATTTAAGTTTATGAATAACTGTAACTGATCCTGCTTTATTTAGGTATTCAGTTACCTAAATTCGTTATCTATAACGTTTGCATTAATATTTTATTATTTTAAATCGCGGCCTACGATTTTAAAACACTGTTTAAATGATATTTACAAAACCAGTCTATTATTAAGAAAATTGGGATTTAACAGCCGGGGGCGGACCGGGAGACTGGAATAGGCACCGGCCGTCAGCCGAAAAAATATGTATTTCAGTTCAAGAAGCCCCTCCTGCCATCCCGACACCTGAGATTTTAGTCTCTCTTCACATAAATTTATCCTATTCCTGCCCGAAGAAATCAAAAAAACGATCACTTTCGCAATGCATGAATATTGTATTTTAGCCATCGTAAGGGATTTTGAAAAATCGATTTAAAAATCCTGAATAGGCCCGGTACCGGTTCATCCGGTTCCGGATGAAAGTTGAATGAACATTGCATTGAAATAATTCTGATCCATGAAAAAGCTTTCCAACCTCTTGTTCCTTCCGGCCCTCCTCCTTTTTGCCGGATGCGCCAATTTTCAAAGTAAAAGCGACCCTGTCGCCGGGAACCACAAGATGGACTCGGTGCTCACCATGCCTTACAACAAGATTCTCAAACCAGCGGGTAATCTGGTCTACTTCGGAGATTCGGCCCTTGAAAACCATGCCCTGGATGTGGCGCTGTCGCCCAACAGGACAACGCTGGCAGTGGAAGGGCGCTATTGTGTGGTATTTATCAACACAGCCAACAACCAAATCCTTTTCCGGCTCAACACTTACAAATACGACAAACGGAATGGTATGAGCACTTATTCCGGCATCACCTGGCTCCAGGATCAGGGGAAACAATATGTTTTGTGGGGGACCAAGAACAAGCTGATGCAGGCGGAATGGAATGGAAAGACGGCTGAAATAGTAAAAGATTATGAATTCCGGCCCAAAGAAGGTGTTGCCGCCTCTTTGCCCAACGAAATGGTCCTCCGCCGGGAAAAGGGAAAGACCATGGCCTACCTTGTACTTAACGGAAATGATGAAGTCGTCAAGCTGGAACTCCAATCAGGACGGGTCGTTTGGCAAAAGCCGGTTGGACTGGCGCCTTACGGGATCACCATGGCCCGGGGGAAACTTTATGTTTCCGACTGGTCGGGAACGGCACCCGCTGCAGACGACAAAGCCACGGCCGGCATTCCATGGGAAAAAGCCCAGGTGGATCAGTTCGGGACGGTTTCTTCCGGAGCCGTCAGTGTTTTGGATCCCAGGTCAGGCAGAACCCTCCGGGAGATCAAAGTCGGGCTGCATCCCAACAAAGTGATATCCGGACCGGAACAGCGTTTTGTTTATGTCGCCAACGGCAACGACGACAACATCAGCGTGATCGACACCCGGACCTACCGCGTGTCGGAGACCATTTCCGTGAGACTGAATCAGGAAAAGAATCCCTATTTCGGCGACTCCCCCAACGGACTGGCCCTGGCTCCGGACGGAAAAACACTGTATGTAGCCAACGGGATGGACAACGCCCTGGCAGTGGTGGGCCTGGGTATAAAAGCCAGCCTCGGCTCCAGGCTGAAGAAAAGCACGCTGACGGGATTTATTCCTACTGCCGCCTATCCCGGCGCTGTGACGCTTTACAAAGACAGCCTGCTCTATGTCGCCGACATCGAAGGCATCGGCGCACGGCTGACCTCTCCCAATCCAAAAAACCGGGCGTATCAGACCTTCATTAAAGTCAACGGTAAAAGAACACCCACGGCCGGAGCGTTCAACACCCACCGCATGCTGGCTGTGGTTTCGGTGATTCCCGTACCGGGCAAACTACAACTGGCAGAGTACACCCGGGTCGTTCGCAAAAGCAACGATCAGGCCCGGCTGGCGCTGCTGAATTTACTCCCCCGTAAGAATGCGGCCCCGGTTCCGGTCCCTGAGCGGATCGGAGAACCCTCGGTTTTCAAACACGTGATCTACATCATCCGGGAAAACCGCACTTATGACCAGGTTTTCGGGGATGTAAAAAAGGGCAACGGGGATGCCGCCCTGTGCACTTTCGGTGAAAACGTCACCCCCAATGCGCATAAAATGGTTCAAAATTTTGTCTTGCTCGACAACTACCGGGCCTCGGGAAAATGCTCTGCCGAAGGCCATCTATGGACAGATGCCTCCATGGTGACGGACTACATCGAGAAAAACGTCCGCGCTTGGTTCCGCAGCTATACCCATGTACTGTACGACGCCATGGCCTATCCCAAAACCGGATTTATCTGGGATGACGCCCTTGATCACGGAAAAACGGTCAGGATTTACGGCGAAACAGCCATCCCGGAATGGAAAGACGGCAAAAAATGGTCCCAGATCTATCAGGACTACGAAGCCGGGAAGCCCTTCGTATTCACCAACAAAACCACCATTGCCCGGGTCAGAGGCCTGCTGGCCCCGGATTATCCGGGTTATGACAGCCACAACATCACCGATCAGATCCGTGCTGCCGCTTTTATCCGGGAATTAAAAAACTTCGAAAACGAAAAAGGAGATCAGTTTCCGGATCTGACCATTATGGCACTGCCCGATGATCATACGGCCGGAACCGCACCGGGGTTCCCTACCCCGAGGGCCATGGTTGCAGACAACGATTATGCCCTGGGACGTATCATCGATGCCCTTTCCCACAGCAAATTCTGGAAAAATACGGTGGTTTTCATCACCGAAGATGATTCACAGAACGGATGGGATCATGTGTCGGCCTATCGTACCGTAGGCATGGTCATCAGCCCTTATTCGAGGAACGGAAAAGTGGTTTCCACGAATTACAATCAAACCTCCATGATCCGTACCATCGAACAAATCCTGGGGATCCCGCCCATGAACATCGAAGATGCCACGGCCAAGCCCATGTTCGACGCATTTTCTGACAAACCGGACCTTACTCCGTATACCGCAGTGAAAAACAACATCCCGCTCAACGAAATGAATCCGCAACTGCGGGCACTCAACGGCATTCAGAAACGCTATGCCCTGGCTTCTGCCGAGATGGCAAAGAAAGGCATCGACGCGGGGAATGACGATCTGCTGAACCGCATTATCTGGTCCTCGGTTGAAAAAAACAAAGCCTATCCGGCCCAATACGCCGGAAAGAACAAAGATCACGACGACGATTAAGCTTCCTCCGGGGGAGCACATCCTTATTTTATAAGTTTTCAGAACCGGATTCCCGGATTTGAAAAAACTTTTCTATATTTGAGC